>NZ_JBFUJD010000088.1:0-22074 GCF_056401555.1 Caulobacter sp. P4_E5 | reverse complement strand
GACTATAACCTCTCACCCTCCCACCGCTGCGCGGCGGGCCCCTCCCTCTCTCTATGAGAGAGGGGTTTCCGGATGCCCCGCCCAAAAAAGAAGGCCACCCGCGCGGGGCGGATGGCCAGAGGGAAGTCGGGGAGGATGACCGCCTCGCATCCGGCGGACCGGACGCGAGGCGACTGGGGAAACTAGAAGTCCATGGTCAGGCCGACGAACAGCATGCGACCCATCGGGTCGTAGACACCCGGATAGGTGTTGCCGTTGCCGAACGAGCTGAGCAGCCCGGCGGCGATCACCGGCGGATCCTTGTCGAAGGTGTTATTGATCCCGCCGCGCAGCGTCAGCTGGTCGCGCAGCTTCCACGTCGCGGCTAGGTCGAGATAGCTGTAGGCCTTGATCTTGCTGTTGATCTCGACCGGATCGCCTTGCAGGAACGGGTTGCTGTCGTTGCTGGACAGCTTGGTCGCGCCGAAATAGCGCCAGTTGGCCGAGAGCGTGGCCGCGGTCCAGGGCATGTTCCAGGTGACCCGCATCTGATGACGCCACYCGGGATTGGGCTGCCCGCAGGTCGGGCCGAACAGCCCCTTGCAGTTGTAGGCGCCCAGGCCCGGCAGCTGCTCGATCTTGCGGCTGTTGAGATAGGTGCCGACGAAGCTGACGTCGAGGTCGCCCCAGTTCCCCAGCGACGACAGGTCGAAACGATAGTTGCTCGTCACGTCGATGCCGGAGGTCTGCAGGTAGCCGGTGTTCTGGTTGGTGGCGACGATGTAGCCGCGATCACCGAACAGCACACCCGAGGTCGGGTCGCGGTGGAACAGGCTGCAGAAGTAGGGATTGCTGGTCTGGACGCACTGGTTGATCACGGTCGGGGCGTCGACCGCGCCGATGTACTGATCGACATAGATGTCGAAATAGTCGAGCGACATCGAGAAGCCCGGCAGGAAGCGCGGCGTCAGCACGACGCCGGCGGTGCGGGTGTCGGCCACTTCCGGCTTCAGGTCCGGATTGCCGCCGCCCTGGGTGACRCAGGTCTCGGCCGGACAGTCGGGGATCTTGCCGTACTGGGTGGCCGAGACGCCCGTCAGTGCGCACGCCGCGGCGCTGGCTTTCGGCGTCGGGCCCGAGCACGGGTCCACCGCCGCGACATTGCCCAGCCCTTGGGCCGCGTACAGTTCGCTGATGTTGGCCGCGCGGACCGCGCGGTTGTAGCTGGCGCGGAACCGAACGTCAGAGGTCGGGGCGTACTGCAGCTCGACCTTGTAGGTCGCGACCCGCTTGTCGAGGTAGTCGTACTTGGACGTCCGGTAGCCAGCGTTCAGCGACAGCGACTTGATGAACGGCGCGTCCTGCACCAGCGGCAGGTCCATTTCGCCGTAGATCTCGTTGACGCTGAAGGCGCCGGCGTTTTCCTTGGTCCCGCCGGCTTGGGCCAGGGCGTCGGCCTCGAACTTCAGCTCCTCACGGCGATGCTCGACGCCCAGCGCCAGGGCCGCGCCGTCATTGGCCCAGGGGCTCTTGAGCCCGTACTGGCCAAGGTCGCCGTTCAGCGATGCGCTCAGCACCTTCTCGCGCTGAACCCCGTGGGTGTAGGTCGGGGCGTAGAGGTACTTGTACGCCGCCGCGTTGAGGCCCTGGAACTTGAACACGTCGATCGGCACGCAGTTCGGATCGGTGCCGTCGACCACCGACTTGCAGGTCGGCGTCCCGTTGACAGTGACCACCTGCAGGCCCTTGGCGGCCTTGGCGTTGTCGACGTTGTTCTTGTAGCTCTCGTCCAGGATGGTGGTCGAGAACAGGAAGCTGGCGTCGTAGCTCCAGCCCGGCGCGATCTCGCCGCGCACGCCGGTGTTCACGCGATAGTCGGTGTGGCGCAGGTCGTCGCGGCGGGGCGAGCTGCCTGGGCCGGTCAGGCGATAGCCGATGAAGGTGTCCTGGTTGACGCTCGTGCCGGCCGCCGTCCCGCAGAGCGTCGCCCGTTGGGACGCCGACATCAGCGGGTTGTCGCAGTTGATCTTGAACGTCGTCCCCTGGAACAGCGCCGACGGCGCGGCCTGCGAGAACGTGTGGTCGTCCATGAACATGAAGCTGCCATAGACCTCGGCGGCCTTGTTCAGCTCGTAGTGCGCGAACGCGCCGGCGGTGTAGCGGGCGTCGGAGCGCTGGATGTAGTTGGTCGGCGCATAGTTGTAGAGGAACGAGCTGTTGTACGGCGCCCAGGTCTTGGCGCCGTCCTTGGTGTTGTTCAGCGTCTGACCCGCGTTGGGACCGCTGAGCAGGGTGAACAGCCCGTACTCGTTGTTGCTGGAGCCGCCGCAAACCAAGGCGTTGTTGGTCGCCCCGGCCAGGTTCAGGCCGCACGCCGAGTAGTCGCGCGAGTCCTGGGTGACGGGTTTCAGTTCGCGATAGCCCAGATACAGGGTGACATTGCCCTTGCCGTTCGGCGCGTTCATGCCGATGGCCAGGTTGACGTCGATCTTCTCACCGTCGCGCACGTGCTTCTTCGGCAGGGTGTAGTTCGCCTGGCTGATCAGCGAGCGCGGATAGGTGTTGTCGTTGGTGTGCTGGGCCGTGCTGTACTGGGCGTCGAAGCGCAGGCCGTTCAGGTTCTTCTTGAGAATGAAGTTGACCACGCCCGAAACGGCGTCCGAGCCGTAGACGGCCGAGGCGCCACCGGTCACCACGTCGACCCGGTCGACCAGGGCGCTGGGGATGAAGTTCACGTCCGCCGTCTCGGTCGGCAGCATCCGCTGGCCGTCCACCAGCACCAGGACGCGGCTCGAGCCCATGTTGCGCAGGTTCACCCGCGCCGTGCCGTCCGAGCCGTTGGATCCGTTTTCGTTGGAATCGGCGGTGAACTGCGGCAGGCGGTTCAGCACGCTCTCAATCGAGGTGGCGCCCTGGTACATCACCTCGTCGCTGCCCACGACCGTCATCGGACTGGCTGAGACCAGATTGGGTCGCTTGATCCGCGATCCCGTCAC
Organism: Caulobacter sp. P4_E5; assembly: GCF_056401555.1. NCBI lineage: Bacteria > Pseudomonadati > Pseudomonadota > Alphaproteobacteria > Caulobacterales > Caulobacteraceae > Caulobacter > Caulobacter sp. P4_E5. The sequence goes on along the minus strand of NZ_JBFUJD010000088.1, from coordinate 19,099 downwards.
CACCACCGCGTCCAGGGTCGCCGGCTCTTCGGCCTTCGCGACGTCCTGAGCCGAGGCGGCTGGCGCTCCGGCCATAACCGACAGGAAGGCTACGGCCGCCGTTCCCGCCAGAAGATCAAGACGCACCTGCCTGCTGYCCATGGAATTCCCCTCCATGACGCGCCCCACCATCGGCCGCGTCCTGTTCCAATGAGGCATGATTATACAATTTATGTCAAATATCTTATACGATATACTCGTAACGCCGTTTTACCGCGCGCCGGGGCGCAGGGGGCGCATGGCCCTAGGCGTCGTCGGCGACCTGGCGCTGATCGAATTCGGCGCGCGCCCGCGCGACCACCGCCAGATGCGCGAAGGCCCATTGGCCCAAGGCCTCGACCGGGACGCGCAGGGAGTGTCCCAGCTCGGTAAGTTCGTAGTCGACCCGGGGCGGGATGGTCGGGAAGACCGTGCGCGTCACYATGCCGTCGCGCTCCAGCCCGCGCAGCGACAGGGTCAGCATGCGCTGGGAGACGCCGCCGATCGCGCGCTTGAGTGCGTTGAAGCGCTTGGGACCGTCGGCCAGCGTCATGACGATCAGCACGGTCCACTTGTCGCCGACCCGCGACAGGATGGAGCCGATCGCGTCGCATTGATCCGGGAGACGCGCGGCGGCCTGGGTGGTTACGTCGGTGTGCCTGGGTGTCAAACCTGTGCCTCCTTGGCGACCTCCCCCAAGTACTCCATCTAGCCTAGGGAACAAATCCATACCGTGCTCGCGGCGCTTCGCCCGGCATCCCCCAAGGCTCCCAGGTTCCATGACCCACATCAGCCCCGCCCCGCTTTCGACAGCCCCTGGCGGCGATGCGCCCCGACGCGTCGTCTATCGCACGCGGGGTCGTCCGCACGGCCCGATCAACCGCCTGATGAGCCCCGGCGATCTTGGCGAGCACCTCAAGCCGTTCGTGTTCCTGGACCACTTCGAGACCAAGGCCGCCGACGCCGTGCGCTTCGGCGCCCATCCCCATTCGGGGATCGCGACCCTGACGACCTTTCTGGAAGGCGGCGCGACCTATGCCGACAGTACGGGCCAATCGGGCGTCCTGACCGCCGGCTCGGTCGAATGGATGCGGGCGGGCCGCGGCGTCTGGCACACCGGCGCACCGGTTCCGGGCCAGGTAATGCGCGGCTACCAGCTGTGGCTTRCCCTTCCGGAGGCCCTGGAGCTGGCCGAACCGGAGAGCCTCTATCTGGACCCGGCGCGGATCGCCTCCGAAGGTCCGGCGCGCGTTCTGCTGGGCGCCTATCAGGGACGGTCGAGCCCTATCCCGCTGCCGGTGTCGATCACCTATCTGCACGTCCGGCTGCAGGCGGGCGAGCGGTGGACCTACCAGCCCGGCGACGACCACGACGTGGCGTGGCTGGCGGTCAATCGCGGCAAGCTTCAGTCTGGCGACCTTGTCCTCGAGGACGAACTGGCGGTGTTCGAGGAAGGCAACGGCGCGATCGACCTGGTGGCCGAAGAGCCGACCGAGTTCGTAATCGGGTCGGCCGCCAAGCATCCGCATCCCTTGGTCATGGGCTCCTACTCGGTGCACACCAGCGCCCAGGCCCTGGCCGAGGGCGAAGGCCGCATCGTCGCGCTGCGCGACACCCCGGCCGTGGCCGCCCTCAGCCAGATCGACCGATGAGCATCCCGTCCGGCCGCCGGCTTTCCTGGCGGCCGGACCGACCAGCGTCGACGCGGCTAGGTCAGGGCGGGCGTCACCATGGCGCTGTTGTTGGAAGCCATCGCTCAGCCCCACTTCATTTCGCCGGTGGCGACCTTGGCGCCGATCTGCAAGGCCACGCCCATGCCCGCGTCCGGATAGCGGGCGGTCATGGCCGCGATCAGCGTGGCGGCGTCCTTGGCCTTGGCCAGTTCCTGCTCGAACGCCAGCAGGTAGTCGCGGGTATAGGCCAGCGCCGCCGCCCCGGTCGGGGCCGTGGGCGCCATGTGGCCCGGAACGACCACCGCCGGCGCGCGGGCCAGCATGGCGTCCAATTGCTTGACCCAGGCCGCGCGGGCCTCGGCGCTGGCCGTGTCGGCGGTCCAGACGTGGACGCCGGAAAACACCAGCACGCCGCCGAAGATCGCCGACAGCGACGGCGCCCAGAGATAGCGGCGATTGACCAGGCCTTGGGCCGGGACGATCTGGACCGCCTGACCGTCGACGCTCAGCTGCTCGCCGTCGAAGGCGGTCGGCATGACGATATCGGCCAGGGCCTTAGGGCCGTTGTCGCCCAGCTGCGGACCCCAGGTGGCCAGCTTCTTGTCGACGCTGGCCTGAATCGCCGCGATCGTGTCCGAGGCGGCCAGCACCTTGGCGTCCGGGAAGGCGGCCTTGATCGGTCCCAGGCTGAAATAATAGTCCGGGTCGCTCTGGCTGACATAGATGGCGGTCAGCTTGCGGCCCGTGGCCTTGATCGCCTCGACCAGCGCCCGCCCGTCCGGAAGCGTGAAGCCGCCGTCGATCAGCAAGGCCTCGGTGGGCCCCCAGACCAGGACCGGCGCCCGAAGGAAGCCGTTCTCGCCGGCCGGGAAGGCTTTCCATTCCAGCTTGGCGCCGGCGGCCAGGGCGTCGCTCTGGCCCGAAAGGGATGCGGCCGCGCCGCCTGCGATCATCGTCATCATCTGTCTCCGGGTGGGCATGAGGGCTGTCGCTCTGGATCAAGGTCAGGGCGGAAGGCCGCTCCAAGTCCGAGGCCAACATGCGCCTGGCCGATTGCAATTCGTAGACCGGAAAAATACACCTTCTGTATGCCTCAGACATACAATCACCGTGACGGCGCCAACCGCGGCATCAACAATCTCAAGCGCTTGGCCTATTTCGCCGAGGTCGTGGAGACCGGGTCGTTCACCGCCGCCGCCCAGCGGCTGGGCATCACCAAGGCCGTGGTCAGCCAGCAGGTCGCCAAGCTGGAGCAGACCTTCGCGACCACCCTGCTGGTGCGCACCACCCGCAGCGTCCGGCCGACCGAGGCGGGCCGCGCCTTCTACGATCGCTGCGCCCGCATCCTGTCCGAAGCGCAGGAAGCCTTCGATCGGCTGGAAGCCGACGAGGACGCGCCCGCCGGGACGCTGCGGCTGACCGCGCCCTTCGACTATGGCGTCGCCATCGTCGTTCCGGCCATCGCCGAGTTCCAAAGAAGGTATCCCGCCTGCACGGCCGATGTCCTGATCAGCGACCAGACGCTCGACCCGGTCGAGCGGGACATCGAGCTGGCGATCCGGGTCGGCTGGCTGACCGACAGCGACCTGCGCGCGCGGCGGATCGGATCGTTCCAGCAGATCCTGGTCGGCGATCCCGATCTCGCCGCCCGCCTGGGTCCGGACGCCACGCCCGAGCAGCTCGCCGATCTGCCGTTCGTCGCCAACGGCGTCCTGCGCGACCCGCTCGGCTGGACCTTCCACAACGGCGAAGGCCAGCGGCGCTCGGTCCAGATGTCGGCGGCGCTGCGGATCGACGCCACGCTCGGCGCGCTCGAAGCGGTGCGCTCCGGCGTCGGCCTGTCGGTGCTGCCCGACTATACCGTGGAGACCGACCTGGCCAGCGGCCGCCTGGCGCGCGTGTTGCCCGACTGGAGCCTGGAAAGTGGCGGGATCTACGCCGTCACGCCGGCGACGCGCTTTCGGCCCCGGCGGGTGGCGGCCTTTCTCGAGATCCTGATCGAATGGGAGCGCCGCCGAACGGACGGTCGACATCTTCCCGCCACATCCATGCTGCACCGCACCATAAGCTGAGCGACGCTCCGCGCGTCGTGGCTCTTGGCCTCTCCTCGCCTGTCGAAGGATCCCAGATGCGCCTGCCCCTGATCGCTCCCGCCGACCTCACCCCCGAACAGAAACCCCTCTACGATGACATGCGGAGAGGGATCGCCGGCCACTTCAACGCCTTCCTGGTCGAGCGCGAGGACGGCGCCCTGATGGGGCCGTGGAACCCGTGGCTGCACGAGCCAGCGATCGGCAAGGCGATCTGGGACCTCACCCTGGCCATGACGGCCAACGCGGTCCTGCCCGACAATGTCCGACAGATCGCCATCCTGGCGGTCGGCGCGCGTTTCGACGCCGCCTACGAGATCTATGCCCACATCGCCGTCGCCGAGCGCGAGGGCATGCCGGCCGAGCGCCTGGCCACCTTGGTCGCCGACCTCAAGCCGGGCGACCTGGCCAAGGACGAGAGCGTCGCCTTCGACGTGGCCTATGCCCTGAGCCGCGGCGGCGTGCTGCCCGAACCGCTCTACGCCCTGGCGGTCAAGACCTTCGGCCAGCATGGCGCCAATGAGCTGATCTATCTGGTCGGCCTCTACGCGCTAGTGTCGGTCACCCTCAACGGCTTCAACGTGCCGGTTCCCGAACGTGAATAGCCGAACGGGCCCCAAGCGCCGAGGGGCGATCGCGCCGCCGGAGAAGCCCAAGCCCAACGCCACCGCCTTCGAGAGCGTCGCCCTGCTGCTGCAAGGCGGCGGGGCGCTGGGCGCCTATCAGGCCGGGGTCTATGAGGCCCTGCTGGAGGCCGAGGTCGAACCGACCTGGATCGCCGGCATCTCGATCGGCGCGATCAACAGCGCCATCATCGCCGGCAATCCGCGCGAGACCCGCATCGCCCGCCTGCGCGAGTTCTGGGAGCTGGTCAGCCAGCCCCACGACGGCGGCTGGGGCAGCCTGTGGACCGACATGCTGAACGGCGACCTGGCCCGCGGCTGGGTCAATCAGCTGTCGGCCGGCCAGATCATGGCCAAGGGCGTACCCGGCTTCTTCACCCCGCGCGCGCCGCCGCCGTTCCTGCGGCCGGCCGGCGTCGCCGGTGCGACCAGCTGGTACGACACTGCGGCCCTGAAGCCGACCTTGGAGCGGCTGGTCGATTTCGATCGGATCAACGCCAAGACGATGCGGTTCAGCGTCGGGGCGGTGAACGTGCGCACCGGCAACTTCGCCTATTTCGACAACGAGACCGAGGTTATCCGCCCGGAACACATCATGGCCAGCGGCGCCCTGCCCCCGGCTTTCGACGCGGTGGAAATCGACGGCGAGTTCTATTGGGACGGCGGCCTGGTCTCCAACACGCCGCTGGACTGGGTRCTGTCGTCGCGCTCGGACCTGGACACCCTGATCTTCCAGGTCGACCTGTGGAGCGCCCAAGGGGGCCTGCCACGCGACCTGTCGGAAGTGGCCGTGCGCATGAAGGAGGTGCAGTTCTCCAGCCGCACCCGCGCGGCGACCGACAGCTTCAAGCAGATCCAGAGACTGCGCGCGGCCTTCAACGAATTGCTGGCCCAGATGCCGCCGGACCTGGCCGCCACGCCCCAGGCGCGGCTGCTGGCCGAGGCGTCGGACCCGGCGGTCTACAATATCGTCCAGCTGGTCTACCGCTCGGCCACCTACGAGGGCCAGTCGAAGGACTATGAGTTCTCGCGCCGGACGATGGAGGAGCATTGGGCGGCCGGCCGCCGCGACGCCCTGCTCACCCTGGTCCATCCCGAGGTGCTGACTCCGCCCACCGCGGCTCACTCCGTCCAGACCTTCGACTTCACCAGGCCGTCCGCCGCCTCCCCCGCGAACGGCTGATCCCAAGGGAATTTGAGCCATGTCGCCGCTGGTGACCGGCGGGCTTTTGCACAACCCCAGATAACCATGTTAGCGCTATAAAAACCAGGGAGGTGTAGCGCGTGGCAAGCTTTCGGCTGACAGCGTCGATGATGGTGCTCGCCTTGGCGGCGACCATGGCCCGGGCCCAAACGCCGCCCGCACAGCCTGTTCTCCCCGCGCCGCCTGAAAAGACCCAGGCCGTCCGCGACGCCGAACGCGCCCTCTGGTCGCCGGGCGAGGCGCGTTACCTGCGTCGCTGGATGGTCACGGGCTTGGCGGAACGCTCCGCCGAAGAGGCCAAGCTGGTGGCGGGGCCCGACTGGAAACCGTTGGCCGCCTGGGACGACCTTGTCGACTTGACGGCGGCCGGCGCGGAAGGGCGCTGGCTCTATGCCTCGGCGGTCGTGCAGCGCGAGGCCGATGGACCGGCGGAGCTGTCGCTGGGCGCCGGCGGAACGCTTTCGGCTTGGATCAATGGCGAACCGGTCGCGATCCCCGCCACGCCCGCCGGCCTCTATGACGCCGTCCGCATTCCGGTGCGACTGCAAGCCGGCAACAACGCCATCCTGTTGCGCGCTGAGCGCGGCTCGGGGGCCACCTTGCTGTCGGCGCGGATCCTCTCCCCCGGTCAGCCCCTGCCCGATACCCGCCTGCAGCCGGGCGCCTGGAGCCAGGATGGCCAGTTGCAGGTGCGCACGGACTCCGTGCCGCGCCAGGGGACGGTCGAGGTGGCGGTCACTGCGCCGGGCGGCCGGGAGATGGGCCGAGCGACCGCGCCGCGCGGGACGATCGCCTCATTGCCAACCGCCGATTGGCCTGATGGCCCCTATGAGGTCGCCGTTCGGACAACCAACGCCGCTGGACGGCCCTTGCTGGCCTTCGCCCCCTGGTACAAGGGCGACATGGCCCCCGCGGCCAAGGCCTTGCTCGACCAGGCCGCCGCCGCGAGCGGCTCCGACGCCGAGGCCGGTCACTGGCGGATGCTGGGCGCCCTGGTTACGGACCGCGCGGGCGCCGATCTCTCGCGGCTGAAGGACGCCTATGATCCGGTCCATTCGGCTCTGATGGAGGCGGCCGAGATGCGGATGGGCCCCAAGGCGGCGATCCGCGCCTCGGGCTTCGCGCGGCTGGCCTGGGTCGATCCGCTGGACGGGTCCACCCAGTTCTGCCGCGCCTATCTGCCGGTCGGCTACGATCCCGGCCGCGCCTGGCCGACCGTGCTGAACCTGCATGGCGCCAACCCCGCCTCGCCGCCCTATGTCCGCTACTGGAGCGTCGACGCTCGCCATGGGGGCGTCCCCGAGCGCTGGCCCGTGATCTGGATCGAGCCCCACGGGCGCGGCACCAACGGCTATCTTGGCCCCGGCGAGCAGGACGTGATGAACTGCCTGGCGGCGGCGCGCGCCCGGCTGAACGTCGACGACGCCCGCATCTATCTCACGGGCGGCTCGATGGGCGGCAAGGGAACCTGGCAGCTCGGAACCCACCATGCGGGCCAGTTCGCGGCCCTGGCCCCGGTGTTCGGCGGCGCCGATCTCCGCATCGACCCCAAGGGGGGCCGTGACGATCCCGCCGCCGACCGGCCGATGGAACGCTGGCTGCGCGAGGCCGAGAGCGATTTCGTTGGGCTGGAGGCGCTGAACAACACGCCCATCTTCATCCATCAGGGCGACGAAGACGCCGCCATCGACGCGCGCTATGCCCGCCACGCCGCCGCCCTGCTGCAGCGCTGGGGCTACGACGTCCGCTATCATGAATATCCCGGACGGGGCCACGAGGCGCTTGGCGAGGTCGACGACATCGTCGGCTGGTTCCTGCGGCAACGCCGGATCGAGGCGCCGGCCAAGGTCCGCCTGCGCGCGGCCGATTTGCGCACCGCCCAGGCTCACTGGGTGACCGTCGATCGCGCGCTGGCGCCGCTGTCGGTGATCCAGGTCGACGCCGAGATGGCCGAGCCCGGCGTGCTGCGGCTCGACACCCGCAATGTCGCCCGCCTGACCCTGGCCCCGCCGGCGTCTCTGCTGAAGCCGAACGGACCTCTGAAGGTCGTCTGGAACGGCCATCCCCTTGAGGTCTCGCCTAGCCCGGACGGCCGCGTCGCCTTGACCGCGCCCGAGGCGCCCAAGGGCGCCAGCTTCAAGACCCCTGCCCTGCCCGGTGGCGCTTTCGACATCCTGTCGACGCCCTTCGTCATCGTCGTCGGCACGACGGCCCGTGATCCTGACATGCGCGCCGAAATTCGCCGCAAGGCCGAGACCCTGGCCGGCGTTTGGCGCTCGGTCTACAGCGACGAACCCCGTGTCGTCGACGACAAGGCGCTGACAGCCGAGCAGGAGAAGAGCCTCTCGTTGATCCTGCTCGGTGGGTCCGACGCCAACGCGGTCGCCGCCCGGCTGCGTCGCGACCTGCCGCTGACCGTGACCTCGGACGCGATCACGGTCGATGGCCGGCGGTTCGCGGCCAAGGACGCCTACGCCGTCATGCTTCATCCCAGCCCGCGCGCGGCGGACCGCTACGTGCTCTCGGTGACCGCCACCTCGGCCGCCGGCCTATTCGCGTGGGAGCCGCTCTCGCTGGTCACCATCACGGGTGACTCCATCGGCAATTCATACGACTGGTGGATCAGCGATGGACGGCGGCCCGTTCAGGCCAAGGGCCGGGCGCCGGACCGCGGCTGGATCGCTTCCGGCGTCTTCGACCAGACGTGGCGACGCGACGATCGCTGGACCTTCCCGGGCGATCCCGCGCTACGCGCCGCCGCGCCCCTGCTGGTGCGTCCCAAGGCGACGGCCACGCTGCCATCGGCCGTGCTGGACCGCTATGTCGGCCACTACGCCATGGTCGGCCGTCCCGAGGTGATGCTCGCACTACGGCGCGACGGCCAGATCCTGATGGTCGATCCGCCGGCCCGCCTGCCGAGCGACAAGCTGCTGGCCGAGAGCCCAACGAAGTTCCGCCTGGCCTCGGACGGCTCGCTCGCGGAAGCCGTGGTCGACCCGACCGGAAAGGTCGTCGAGATCCGTTTCGGTGAAGGCGCCAGCGCCTCTGTTTGGCGACCAGCGCCAAAGTGATCCGTCTTGCAAGGTGCGCGGATGATCCAAATCGAGAGCTGACTCAAGCCGCTGAGCTGAAACACGCCTTCAGCCCTCAGCGGCGCTCTCGAAAACAAAATCCGCGTAACCGCCTTCTGCGGCCATCCGACAGGCCTCGCCATAGCGCTGGAAGCCGCCGGTATACATGCTCAGCCCGCGCGGTTTTCCACGGATGTTGCCGCCCACGTACCAAGTGTTGGCCTTGGACACGAGGGTCAGTTCCGCCAGTCCGTAGACGGTGTCCATCCACGCCTGCTCGGCGCGGTCGGCCGGCTCCATGGTCGACAGGCCTTCCTGGCGCATGTGGGCGATCGCGTCCGCGATCCAATCGACGTTCTGCTGGTCCAGCGTGATGATGTTGGCCAGCGCCGCCGGTCCGTTCGGGCCGCAGACGAGGAAGAGGTTCGGGAAGGACGACATCATCAGGCCGAGGTGCGACCTGGCGCCGTCATGCCACTTGTCATGCAGCTGGACCCCACCGCGGCCGCTGACATCGAAGTTCAACAGGGCGCCGGTGAGGCCGTCATAGCCGGTGGCGAAGATCAGCATATCCAGCGCCACCTCGCCGGCGGTGGTCAGCAGGCCCGTCTCCGTGATCTTGACGATCGGGCTCTCGAGACAGTCGTGCAGCGTCACATGCGGCAGGTTGAAGGCTTCGTAGTATTCGGTGTCGAGGCAAGGCCGGCGCGCGAAGATCGGATAGCCCCGCGGCTTCAGCTTTTCGGCGGTAACGGGATCGGCGACCACCTCGCTGATCTTGTCGCGGACGAATTCGGCCACCAGCTCGTTGGCCTCCGCGTTGATCAGCAGGTCCGAGAAGGTGCCCAGGAACGACAGACCGCCCCGCGCCCAGGAGTCTTCCATCAGCGCCCGCCTCTGCTCGGGCGTGACGCTGAAGAACGGCCGCGTCGACTGCGGCCGCACGCCGCCCAACGGGCTGTTTCGCGCGGCCTGGCGGATGCCGGCGTAGTTGCGCTTGATCTCGGCGACGTAGCCGGGCTCCAGCGTGACGTTGCGCATCGGCAGGGTGAAGCTCGGGGTGCGTTGGAACACCGTCAGGGCGCCGGCGGTCTTGGCGACCTCCGGGACGATCTGGACGCCCGTCGAACCGGTGCCGACCAGCCCGATCCGCTTGCCTTCGAAGCTGACCGGCTCGTGCGGCCACTTGGCCGCTAGCAGGATCTCGCCCTTGAAATCTTCGGCGCCGTCGAACGGAACGCCCTTGGGGATCGACAACGGCCCCGACGCCATGACGCAGTAGGTTGCTTCGAACGCGCGGCCATCATCGGTGGTGACCCGCCAGACGCGGGCTGCATCCTCATAGACCGCGCCCGTGACGCGGGTCTCGAACAGGAAGCGCCGGCGCAGATCGAGGCGATCGGCCGCGAAGTTGGCATAGGCCAGGATTTCCGGCTGGGCGGCGAACTGCTCCGTCCACGTCCATTCCTGCTCGAGCTCCGGCGAGAACGCGTAGCAGTAGTCGAGGCTCATCAGGTCACAGCGCGCGCCTGGATAGCGGTTCCAGTACCAGACACCGCCGACGTCGCCGCCAGCCTCGATCCCCTGGACGGTCAGGCCCATCCCGCTGAGCTTGTGCACGGCGTACATCCCGCCAAAACCGGCGCCGATGACGAGCGCGTCGATACGGGTAGGCTGTTGGCCAGCGGACGGCTGGTTCGACGCGGTCATGACGATCTCCCTGAGGAACAATTGCCTGTGTCGTCGCCCGCGCCCCTGCCCCGCCAGTCGGAGCGTCGATAGGGCGCGAACATCACGGATGTGTCTGTTGATCGCCTTGCCCGCCGACCTCATGGCTGACGCCGGGAGTCTCTGGCTGAGCTAGGAAGCTTCGGCCGCGATCGCCGAGGCGGCGCGATAGTCGGCCTTCCCGCTCTCGTGCCGCGGCACGGTGTCCACCAGGATGAAACGCTTGGGGTGCTTGTAGCTGGAGAGCGTGTGGGTCAGGCCCGCCCTCACGCGGGCCTCGTCGAACGCGCCGTCCGGCTTGAGGATCGCCACGACGACCTTGCCCCAGGTCTCGTCAGGCTGCCCCACGACCAGCACGTCGCCGACGCCCGGCTGCAGCTTCAGGGCTTCTTCGACCTCTTCCGGGAAGACCTTCTCGCCGCCGGTGTTGATCGACAAGTTGCCGCGACCGATCAGGGTGAACTGGTTGGGCGGCATCCAGCGAGCGAAATCACCCGGCATGGCGTAGCGGACGCCGTCGATCATCCGGTAGGTGGCGGCGGTCTTCTCCGGGTCGCCGAAATAGCCCAGCGCCATGGGCCCGCTCCGAGCGATGAAGCCTTCCGACGGCCGATCCTTGGGCATCACCGCCCCGGTGTCCGGATCGATCAGGACCGTCAGCGCGGCCGCGTCGAACACGCCCGTCTCGGGGACATGGTCCGCCTTGGCGATCGAATAGCCGAGCCCGGACGCTTCGGAGGCCCCAAGGATATCGACGAGCGTGATGTGGGGCAGCTGGCGCAGCAGGCCCTCCTTCACCTCCTTGGACCAGGTCAGGCCCGCCGAGCTGATGACCTTCAGACTGGAAAGGTCGTAGGCGCCGGGCGCGGCTTCCAGGGCCTTGAGCATCGGCTTGGCGAAGACGTCTCCGACAATGGCGATGCGGGTGGCCCGGTGCTTGTCGACCTCGCGCCAGAGGTCGTGGGCGTCGAACTTGTCGTTGGACAGGATGATCGCCGTGCCGCCATTGAGCAGATCGCCCATCGCCGCATTGCTGCCCGAGCCGTGCATCAGCGGACAGGCCGGAACGATGCGGCTGGGCGCGGCCGTGGCGCGCACGATTTCGGTGTGCTCCGCCATGGAGTGGGGGACGCGCGCGATCAGCGGTGACTCAAGCTGGACGCGGCGCGCCTGACCGGTCGGCCAGTGGACGCCCTTGGGCTTGCCGGTAGTGCCGCCGGTATAGAGCAGGTAGCCATCGTCGGGCGAACGCGTGATGGCTAAGGGCTGGCCGTCACCGGTTCGCGCCAGGGTCTCGTAAGAGAGGACGCCGGCGGGCGCGGCCCGAGGCGATCGCTCGCCTTCGATCCGCACCCAGGCGCGAACGCAGGGCAGCCGGACCTGCAGCGGCTCCAGCAGCTCATCGAAGTCCGACTGGTAGAGGAGCGCCGCCGCGCCACAGTCGTTGAGCACATAGGCGATCTCGTCTGCCGTGTAGCGGTAGTTGAGATTGACCGTCAGCAGGCGCGCCTTCACGCCGGCGACCAGGAATTCCATGTAGGCGGGGTGGTTGCGGCACAGGATGCCCACCCGCGCGTCTGGCGCCAGACCAAGATCGACCAGCGCCTTGGCCAGGTTGTTGGTGCGGCGGTCGAATTCATCCCAGGTCACCACCGTGTCGCGCCAGATCAGGGCGGGCCGGTCCGGCGGCACCACGCGCGCGACCGCGTCGAGGATGTCTCCATAGTTCCAGTTCACGGCGGCCTCCCGGGTCTTCTTTCCCGAAAGCTATGGGCGAGCACCGCCCGAGCCGCCTTGGACAGCCGGCGACGCCGACAAATCACGTGGGTGATGCACCGGCCCCGATGCAACCTTGGCGCGTTCGCCCCGCGCCCGCCAGACGGTCGAAAGCCCCGCCGGAATCTTATCACCCATGTGATTAGCACCGGCGCCGCCGCGCGCGTGAACAGCCAAGTCACGGCATGGGGTTTGGTGGTCCTCCAGGAGGAACCGCCACGTGCCGCAGTTGGTCATGATCACAAGCGCCGCCCAAGCCGTGGCGCGCACGGATCGGGTCGATGCCTCGGTCGCCGATCCAAGCAAAGAAAACCGGTCATGACCTTCACCGTGGAGATCGTCGGCAAGGAGCGCTGTCGATTGGGCGAGTCGCCGGTTTGGGACGGCGAGGCGCGCCTGCTCTACTGGGTCGATAGCGTCGCCCCGTCGATCTGGCGCTACGATCCAGCCACCGGGGAGCAATCACAGATCCCCGCGCCCCAGACGATCGGAAGTATCGTCCTGGGCCGGCCCGGCGAGTTGATCGCGGGTCTGGCGGACGGCGTCTACCGCGTCCAGCTCGACACAGGAGCGTTCACGCCGATCGCCCGGCCGAAGACCCTCGCCCCCAACGAGCGCTTCAACGACGGCAAGGCCGATCGCCAGGGCCGGTTCGTGACCGGAACGATGGTCACGCATCCCGAAGCCGGTCGCATCGGCAAGCTCTATCGTTTCTCGGCCAAAGGCGCCTGGGAGATCCTGCCCATCGATCCGATCGAAATCGCCAACAGCACCTGTTTCAGCCCGGACGGCGCGACGCTCTATTTCGCCGACAGCCTGCGACACATGCTGTGGGCGTTCAGCTACGACACCAAGACCGGCGGCCTGGGCGACAAGCGCGATCTCTTCGAGACCGGAGGCTTCAGAAGCGCTCCCGACGGGGCCACGGTCGACGCCGAGGGCTTCATCTGGCTCGCGCTCGTCCAGGCCCAGAAACTCGTCCGCATCTCGCCGCAGGGCCGACTGGATCGCGTCGTCGAGAGCCCTGCCCCGCTGTCTTCATGCCCGGCCTTCGGCGGGGACGACCTCGACACCCTCTATGTCACCTCGATCTCCGACAGCGGCGGCCGCCTCAAGAGCGACGTCGATGCTTCCGGCCGGCTTCTGGCCTTCCACGGTCTCGGCGTGCGCGGCATCGCCGAGACGCGCTGTTTCCTCTGACCGGCATTGAACCATGAACCTTGACCTGACCCCGGAGCAGCTCGCCTTCCGCCAGGAGGTGCGCGCCTTCTTCGCCGAGAACGCCCCCGAGTCTTTCAAGTCCCGGGTCCGCGCCGGCATGCGGCTTGAGCCGAAGGAGTTCACCCGGTGGCAGCGCCTGCTGCACGCCCGCGGATGGGGTGCGCCGTCATGGCCGAAAGAATATGGCGGCGCCGGCTGGGACCCGACGCAGCTCTTTATCTTCGAGACGGAAGCCTCGCGCGCCGACGCCCCCGTCCAGTTCCACCAGGGCCTCGAGCTGATCGGTCCGATCATCTTCACGTTCGGCAGCGAGGCGCAGAAGGCCAGATACCTGCCGGCGATCGTCTCGGGCGACGACTGGTGGTGTCAGGGCTATTCCGAGCCGAACGCGGGCTCGGACCTGGCCTCGCTGTCGACCCGGGCGGTTCGCGACGGCGACGACTACGTGATCTCCGGCCAGAAAGCCTGGACGAGCTACGCCCATGTGGCCAACCGGATGTTCCTGCTGGCGCGCACCGACCCGGACGCGCGCAAGCAGGCCGGCATCTCGCTGTTCCTCATCGACCTTGACACGCCGGGCGTCACCATCCGCCCGGTGATCACCATGGACGAGGTTCACCACACCAACGAGGTGTTCCTCGACGACGTGCGTGTGCCGGCCTCGGCCCTGCTGGGCGAAGAAGGCAAGGGCTGGAGCTACGGCAAGGTCCTGCTCGACCGCGAGCGCGGCGTCACCGCCGCGACCACGACCCGCCTGGCCCAGCAGTTGCGTGGGGCTCGTCAGGCCGCAGCCGAGACCATGGTCGGCGGCGCGCGCCTCGCCGATGACCCACGCGTCGCCGACCGCCTGGCTCAGTTCGAACTGGAAGTCATGGCTCTGGAGGCGATGGTCATGCGCACCATGGCCGAGGCGGCGTCGGGCCAGGACTCCGGTCCCCGGGCCTCGATGATCAAGATCCGCTGGTCCGAGCTCCTGCAGCAGATCACCGAATATTGGGTCGAGCTGCAAGGCTACGGCGCCCTGGCGTTCGCCCCGCTGGGGCTAGACGAGACGTCTGAAGCCTGGCCCGCCAAAGGGATGGTCTATTCCCGGGTCACCAGCATCTATGGCGGATCCAACGAAATCCAACGCAACATCATCGCCCGGCGGGCGCTAGGTCTCTGAGGTCCCCATGAATTTCGACCTTTCCGAAGAGCAGCGGCTCTTGAAGGACAGCGCCTGGCGCTACGGCGCCGACCATGGGGACCTGACCGCCTGGCGCGCCCGCGTCGGGCGCGGCGAGGCCTACGACGTAGCGAGCTGGCGACGCATGGCCGATCTCGGCTGGCTGGCGCTGACCGTGCCGGAGGACGACGGCGGCCTCGGCGCCGGTCCCTTCGAGACCATGGTCGTGGCCGAGGCGTTCGGCCGTTATCTGATGCTCGAACCCTTTGTGTCCACGTGCGTGATCGCGCCAGTTCTGCTGGGCGCGGCGACGGACGAGCTGCGCGCGCGCCTCATGTCCAGCCTCGTCGAAGGCAGGGTCGTGGTCAGCCTGGCCGACGCCGAACCGGCGGGCCGGTTCGATCTCAATCGGATCACCACGCGCGCGGAGGCCGTCGATGGCGGCTATCGTCTCACCGGCGAAAAGAGCCACGCGCTCGACGGCGGCGCGGCCGATTGGTTCATCGTTCCGGCGCGAACCGCGGGCGCGGACGGCGACGAGGTCGGCGTGAGCCTGTTCCTGGCGCCGGCCACTGCCGGGGGTCTGACGGTCGCGCGCAGCCGCGCGATGGACAATCGCCACAACGCCAGCCTCAAGCTCGACGGCGTGGTCGTGCCGGGCGAGAACCTGATCGGAGATCTCGGCGAAGGCTTCGGCCTGCTTCGCAAGGCCGTGGACCATGGCCTCGTCGCGCGGCTGGCCGAAGCGGTCGGCGCGATGGACGCGGTTCACGAAATGACCCTGGAGTACCTGAAGACCCGCAAGCAGTTCGGCCAGACCCTGGGGTCGTTCCAGGCTCTTCAGCATCGCGCCGTCGACATGGCGATCGCCTGCGAGGAAGCGCGGTCGATGATGTATCTGGCGACGATCGCCCTGTCGGGCGACGCCGTCGGACGCAGGAGGGTGATCGCCGCGGCCAAGGCTCGTGTCGGCCAGACCAGCCTCTATGTCGGCCGCCAGGCCGTGCAGCTTCATGGCGGCGTGGGCTTCACCGAGGAACTGGCCGTCGCCCACTACCTCAAGCGCCTGATCATGATCGACATGGCATTCGGCAATGCGGACCACCACCGCGCCGAGCTGGCGGAAAGCCTCAAGCCCGGCGCGGTCGCGGCTTAGCCGCTAGGATAACGCGGTCGCCAGGCCGCCATCCACCGTGAGAACCTGGCCGGTGACGAAGTCGCTGTCTTCGCAGGCCAGGTAGCGGACCGCCTTGGCGATGTCGTCGGCCGAGCCCAGCCTCCCCAACGGCGTCTGGTCGATGCGCTTGGCGATGCGGTCCTCGGAGACCACGCGGCGCACGCCCTCGGTGTCGACCGTCGAGGGCGCCACCGCGTTGACGCGGATGTTCACCGCCCCCAGCTCGGCCGCCGCCGCCCGGGTGAGGCCCGTCACCCCGGCCTTGACGCCGCAATAGGCGATGCCGTTCGGGATACCGAGGAAGGCGCTGACGGACGCGACGTTGACGATCGAGCCGCCGCCCGACGCGGCCATCAGCGGCGCGGCCGCCTGCATGCCCCAGATCACGCCGGAGAAACCCACGCCGACCATGCGGTCCAGGCTTTCGGGACGAATGTCGGCGAGCGGCTCGTACACATTCCACATCGCGTTGTTCACCAGGACGTCGAAGCGGCCGAACTGGTCGTTGATCGAACCCAGGGTCGCGATCACGGCGTCCCGGTCGGAGACATCGCAGCCGAGGCCCAAGGCCTGGCCCCCAGCGGCGACGATTTCATCGGCCGCGGCCTGGGCCCAGTGCGCCTTCAGGTCCAACAGGGCCACGACCGCGCCTTCGGCCGCCAGCAGGGCCGCGGTCGCCCGGCCCAGGCCTCTCGACGCGCCCGTCACCGCGGCGATCCGTCCTTCTAGCCGACTACCCATCGTTCGCTCCTCCGTCTTCAAAGCTTGTCTAGCTCGCCCCCCCGATCCCGCCCGGCTCCGGACGAGACGGGACGGCAACATCACCGATGTGATGGCCACGAAAAAAGACGGCGGCCTTTCGACCGCCGCCAGGCGCGAGGACCGGTTCCTCGGAGGATCAGAAGGTTTTCTGGACAGAGACGCCGATGATGCGCGGCTCGGTGAAGACCGCGTTGGCCACCTGGGCCAGCGCCTCGTCGACCAGGAACACGTCGTTGATCGCGCGCTTGTTGAAGACGTTCTTGACGTACGCTTCCAGCTCCAGGCCCCGCTCGTCATTGACGACGCGGAGCGAGAGATTGGCGTTGTCCCAGCCCTTGATCTGGTCGATCGCCGAGTTGAAGACGCGGGCCTGGGACTTGCCCTGGCGGTAGTAGTCGCCGCGCACCGTCCCTTGCCAACCGTCCAGCACGTCGAACGAGTACTGGGCGCCGACGGACGCGGTCCAATGCGGCGAGCCAGGCAGTTGATTGCCCTTCAGCTTGGCCGCCACGCCGTCGGACGGCGTCACGCCAAAGGAGGTGGCGAAGGTTCCCGAGCAGACGCCCAGCAAGGCGGCGGGATTGCCCGAGACGCCGGCGACGGTCGGGGCGCCGGGCGACTGCTGGATGACCGCCAACAGATTGGCCAAGGCCGCCGTCGGCGCCACGCAGCCCGCCGCGCCCGAGGTCTTGACGAGGGTCAGGCTCGGATTGTGGTTGGTGCGGTTCATCGGGTCGATGGACTCGCCGTTCTTGATCTTGGTGTCGAGCAGGCCCAGCGTGCCGTTCATGCGGAAGCGTTTGACGGGCTCCCAGACGGCTTCCAGTTCGGCGCCCTTGATCTCGGCGTCGATGTTCTCGGTGGTCGCGATCCGATTGACGAACTTCGAGATCTGGTAGCCCTTGTAGTCATAGAAGAAGGCCGCCCCGTTCAGGATCAGAGTACCGCCCAGCAGCGTGTTCTTGGTCCCCAGCTCGAAGGCGTTGACGTATTCGGGGTCGTAGAATGGCCGCACCGTCGTCACTTGGCCGACGTTGTTCGGACCACCGCCCTTATAGCCGCGCGAATAGAAGCCATAGATCAGGGTATCGTTCGTAAAGCCCAGGGCCGGCTTCCAGTCGAAGCCGGCGCGACCGGTGAACTTCTTGAACTCGGCGACCAGGTGGGGCGGGTTCCCGGGGACAAGGCCGCTGCCTGGCGTCAGCAGTTTGACCGGGTAGTTGTCGAGCGTCTTCTTGTCGTCCGTGTAGCGCAACCCGACGGTGAATTTCAGATCGGGCATGGCCTGATAGTAGAGCTCTCCGAACACCGCGTTGGAGTCCAGGTGGTAGGGCTGAAAGCTCTGGTAGTTGCCGTGGCCCTCGCCGCTCGGGACCCGGTTGGGATCGATGTAGACGCACGTCCCCCGGGGGGCGCAGGGCGCGCCGCCATTGGCCGCCAGCGCGCCATAGGTGAACGCGTTCGACATGATGTAGAACGATTGAACCACGTCATAGCGCAGGGCCAGGGCTCCCAGGCTGAAGTTCAGCGGTCCGCCGAAGCTCGATTGCAGGCGAAGCTCCTGGCTCCACTGGCGCGATGGCGTCGTGATGCGATCGAAGACTGTCACGCGGTTTGACGAACCCACCTGCGGATCGTTGACGACGCCTCCCGGCGCCAGCGCGGTGCTGTTGAACGGCGTCGAGGCCTGGAAGCGGTTCATCTCCTCACGGGCGTCGAGGTCACCATCGTAGTACGAGGTCAGCGAGTTCAATTGCAGGGAATCGTTGATGTCCCAGGCGACGTTCAGCGTGAAGATATCTTCCTTGGCCCGGTAGTACGGGTTCATGGCCGAGTCGATCACGTCCAGGCCCTTGGGCTGGGATCCGCCATAGAGATCGCCACTGGCCAGGCCGCGGCCGAAGGCGACGATGCCGTAGAGCGTCGCCAGGGAGTTGGGCGTACCGTAGGCGGCGTCGTTATAGACCGAGGCGTCGGCGCAGCCGCTGCTCAGGAAACCGCGGGCCACGGCGCTGGTAACGGCCGCGCCGCCCACCGAGCTCGGGCCGGGGTCGCGCGTGCAAAGGCCCTTGCCGGTGCGAAGACGGGTGTCCTCCTCCTCGAACCGCTGCCAGACCAGGTTGACGTCGAGGTTCGAGGTCGGGCGCCAACGCAGGCTGGCCCGGAAGGAGTAGAGGTCGCGATTGTCGACCTTGTCCCCCGTGCCCAGGTTGTCGACGAAGCCGCCGCGATTGAGGGTGGCGCCGGCCAGGCGCAGGTCCAGCTTGTCGCCGACCAACGGGATGTTGACCATCCCGCGCAGCTTGCGGCCGTCATAGTTGCTGACCTCGGCCCGCAACATACCCTCGAAGGCGCCGGTGGGTTTGGCGCTGATGACGTTGACCGCGCCGCCGGTGGCGCTGCGGCCGTAGAGCGTGCCCTGCGGACCGCGCAGCACCTCGACGCGCTCGACATCGAAGAACTCGGCTTCGAACAGGCGGTTGGACGTCAACGGCGCGCCGTTGAAGTGCACGCCCGTGGACGTGTCGCCCGTGACCGCTGTCTGCTTGGTGCCAATGCCGCGGATCTGAAAATTGTAGCCGCTGTAGAAG
>NZ_JBFUJD010000087.1:22687-35244 GCF_056401555.1 Caulobacter sp. P4_E5 | reverse complement strand
CCGATCACGTCGGCCGAGGCCGAGCGGCGCAGCATGCCGTGGACGGTATAGCCCTTCTCCAGCAGCAGCTTGGCGAGATAGGCGCCGTCCTGACCGGTCACACCGGTGATCAATGCCGTCTTGGCCATTGTCTTAAGAATCTGTCCGTGAAGAGAAGTGGCGCAATCTGGTGCATTTCGTCACCGCCAACAACGGCGCGGCTGTTAAACTTAACGGAAGAACAGCCGAGCCTTTTGCACTCAAACTGCCTGTCGACGTGGCGGAATTGTCTGTCGAACACGCAGCAAACGCCGCACCGTGAAAAAAGGTTGGTTAACAACCATAGCGGACGGTTGTCGAGCGAACGGTGATTTAGTAAAGCTTTCCTAAATTTCGGGCGAAAGACCCGGGCTTTGACACTGGTGGGGACCACGTGCTGATTGCAACTAATCCGTCCGCGGAGCAGCGAACTTGCGTCGTGAAATCGTCGCCGGTCGCCAAAGATCCGCTGAAACGAGCAATGGACGTTCTGGTGGCCGGCGGCGCATTGCTGTTCTTCGCGCCGCTTCTGGCGCTCGTCGCCGTGTTGATCAAGATCGAATCACCGGGCCCAGTGCTGTTCCGGCAATCGCGTGGCGGACTGGATGGCCGGAGTTTCACCATTTTCAAGTTTCGCTCGATGCGATGCCAAGAGAATGGCGCCAAGGTCGTGCAGGCTAAGCGCGATGACAATCGGATCACGACGGTTGGTCGCATCATCCGCAAGACCAGCATTGATGAGCTTCCCCAACTCCTCAACGTGCTAAAAGGCGACATGTCGATTGTCGGTCCGCGCCCGCATGCTTTGGCGCATGATGAACAATACGGCGCCGTGATCGCCAACTACCACCTGCGCTTCCGCGCGCGCCCCGGTCTGACGGGGTTCGCCCAGATCAAGGGGCTTCGTGGCGGAACGGGCGAGGTTGAAGCCATGGCCGCTCGTATCGACGCGGACAACGAGTACATCGAGCGTTGGACCCTCGGTGGTGATATCAAGATTTTGCTGATGACCGTTCCGCACCTGCTGATGGCTGAGAACGCCTACTAGTCAGCGGCTGCGTGGGCTCGCTTGGTCCGTGTACGCGGCACTTAGAGACCGCGACGAAAAATTGTCATTGGGAGACGTTATTTCGGCCCGTGCGTCTGCGCGGGGCGGTGAACTCTTTTAGAACTCTTTGCTCACATATAGAGGCAAAGCTTCGGTGGGGGATTTATGCGCGTAGCGATGATTGGCACGGGTTATGTTGGCCTGGTGTCTGGGGCGTGTTTCGCTGATTTCGGTCACGTGGTGACGTGCATCGACAAAGATCCGAGCAAGATCGAGCGCTTAGAGAAGGGCGAGATCCCGATCTTCGAGCCAGGCCTTGATGACTTGGTGGCGCGTAACGTGCGCGAAGGCCGTCTGTTCTTCACCTTGGAGGGGGCCCAAGCCATCAAGGAAGCCGACGCGGTGTTCATCGCCGTGGGCACGCCCACGCGTCGCGGCGACGGCCACGCGGATCTTTCCTACGTCTACGCCGCCGCCGAGGAGATCGCCGGCCTGATCGACGGCTTCACGGTGGTGGTCACCAAGTCGACCGTGCCGGTCGGCACCGGCGATGAGGTCGAGGCGATCATCAAGAAGGCCCGCCCCGACGCCCAGTTCGCCGTGGTCTCGAACCCCGAGTTCCTGCGCGAAGGCGCGGCGATCGAGGACTTCAAGCGTCCCGACCGTGTGGTGGTCGGCACCGAGGACGAGCGCGCCCAGGCGGTGATGCGCGACCTCTATCGTCCGCTGTCGCTGAACGAGACCCCGATCGTCTTCACGGGCCGCCGCACCAGCGAGCTGATCAAGTACGCGGCCAACGCGTTCCTGGCGATGAAGATCACCTTCATCAACGAGATGGCCGATCTCTGCGAGAAGGTCGGCGCGGACGTGCAGCAGGTGGCCAAGGGCATCGGCCTGGACAAGCGGATCGGCGGCAAGTTCCTGAACGCCGGCCCCGGCTACGGCGGCAGCTGCTTCCCGAAGGACACCATAGCCCTGGTCCGCACGGCCCAGCAGTACGGCGCGCCCACCCGCCTGATCGAGACTACGGTCGAGGTCAACGACGCCCGCAAGAAGGCGATGGCGACGAAGATTGCTGACGCCATCGGTTCGACGGACCTGACCGGCAAGACGATCGGCGTGCTGGGAGTGACGTTCAAGCCCAACACCGACGACATGCGCGACGCCCCCAGCCTCGATATCCTGCCGGCCCTGCAGGCCATGGGTGCCAAGGTCCAGGCCTTCGATCCGGAAGGCGCGAAGGAAGCCGCTCACATGCTGAAGAGCGTCGAGTTCAAGTCGGGCGCTTACGAAGCGGCCGAGGGGGCCGACGCCCTGGTCATCCTGACCGAGTGGGACCAGTTCCGCGCGCTCGACCTCGACCGTGTCAAGGGCCTGCTCAAGGCTCCGATCGTCGTGGACCTGCGCAACGTCTACAAGCCGGCCGAGATGGTCCGCCACGGCTTCACCTACGCTTCGATCGGGCGCGGCTAAGTCATGATGACCCCGATTATCGTCACCGGCGCCGCAGGCTTCGTGGGCTATCACGTGGCGGAGCGGCTACTCGATCGCGGCGAGGCGGTGATCGGGGTCGATATCTTCAACGCCTACTACGATCCGGCTCTCAAGGACGCCCGGGCCGCGCGGCTGGAAGGTCGCGACGGTTTCCGCATGGTCCGTATGGATATCGCCGATCACGAGGCTTTCGCCGAACTGGTGAAGACCTCCGGCGCTCGGCGGGTGATCCATCTCGCCGCCCAGGCCGGGGTCCGCTACTCGATCGAGAACCCGTTCGCCTATGAGCGCAGCAACCTAGCCGGCCACCTGTCGGTGCTGGAGGCCTGCCGTCACGCGGGCGTCGAGCACCTGGTTTATGCGTCGTCCTCGAGCGTCTACGGCGACCGYCCGCTGAACGGCGACGGCTTCAAGGAGAGTGACCCGGCCGAGAGCCCGGTGTCGCTCTACGCCGCCACAAAGCGTTCGTGCGAACTGCTGGGCCAGAGCTACGCCAAGCTCTATGGCTTCCCGCAGTCGGGCCTGCGGTTCTTCACCGTCTATGGTCCGTGGGGCCGGCCCGACATGGCGTATTACGGCTTCACCGAAAAGATGCTCGGCGGTCAGCCGATCGAGGTCTATGGCGAGGGCAAGATGGCCCGCGACTTCACCTATATCGACGACATCGTCGTCGGCATTCTGGGCGTTCTCGACAACCCGCCGACCAAGGGCGGACACGAGGTTTACAACATCGGCGACAACGACCCGGTCGGCTTGATGGACATGATCACCACCCTCGAGACCGCCCTGGGCATCGAGGCCCAGAAGGTGTTCCGTCCCATGCAGCCGGGCGACGTCACTGCCACCTTCGCCAATATCGACAAGCTCCAGGCCCTCTGCGGCTACAAGCCCAAGATCAAGCTGGCCGAGGGCCTGCAGCGCTTCGTCGCCTGGCGTCGAGGGTACGGGAGCGACCATGGCGCGTGATCTGCCCGCCCCCGTTCGCCAACCCTGCCTGGCCTTCTTCATCTTTCAAGCCGGCGCTCAGGCCGACGGCGGGCTCAACAGCATCTCCGAACTGTTGGGCGAGGTGGTGAAGGACAACCGCGTCATCATCTTCACCAATCACCAGAGCCGTTTCACCGAGCGCTGGCGGGGCCTTGGCTGCGAGGTCTCCGTGCTGGCCATGCGCGAGGGCAGTTTCGACGAGGACGCCGTCGTCCAGACCAGTCGGTTAGGCCGGTTCACCGCGCGCCTGGCGAACAACTGGCGCATTGCGCGAGCCCTGGTGGCCGAGAAGGTCGATCTCGTCCACGCCAATGACACCCGCAGCTTCTGGAGCGCGGTTCTGGCCGCCAAGCTGACAGGCAAACCGATCGCGCTGAACGTGCGCGACGCGTTGCCGCCGGCCCATCGCGTCGCGCCGCTGCGATGGAAACTCGCCTATCGGCTCTGCGACCTCTTCCTGGTGCTGTCCAAGGACATGGAGACATATTGGGCGAGACTCCTGGAGGTCCAAGCCGGACCCAAGCTGCGCCACCTCTACAGCATCGTGCGTCCCGCCAAGGCGGCGCAGGGCGCGACCCGCGAGACCGCGCGCGCGGCCCTGGGCTTGCCGGACGACGAATACGCCATTGCCTATATCGCCAGCTTCCATCCCAAGAAGCTGCAGGCTGAGTTCATAAAACAGGCTGCGGGCGAAATCCTGAGTGGGATCCCTCGGTCGCGCATTCATTTCGTGGGCGATTTCGAGCCGGAGACCAACCCGGCTGCCGCACGGGCCGCCGAAGCAGCTCAGGCGCTTGGCCCGACTCAACGCGTGGTCTTCGAGGGTTTCAGCGCCGACACCTGGCTTTGGTATCTCGCCGCGGATCTGGTGGTCCTGGCCTCTGAGCGCGAGGGCCTGCCGCGCTGCCTCATCGAGGCGATGTGCTATGGCGCGCCATTCGCGAGCTTCGACGTCAGCTCGGCCCAGGAACTGGCCAATGCCTATGGCGCCGGGTCGATCGCCCCCTTGGGCGATTATCCCGCGCTTATCTCGGCGATCCTCGAGCGCCACCACCATCGCCTCGCCAACGCCTCCGCCCGCGAGACGCGCGCCGACGCCGCGCGCCGGTTGTTCGAGCCCGAAGCGGCGCGAAGCGGCTATCGCGCGCTCGTCTCCCGCCTGGTGCGAATGCCGTGACATGAAGATCGCTCACGTTATCACCCGCTTCGTCCGCGGCGGCGCCGATGAAAACACCCTGCTCAGCTGCAACGCTCAGACCGAAGGCGGTCATGAGGTCCTGCTGATCTGCGGACACGATCACTCGCAAGCCCTCATGGAGCGTGTGCACCCGGAGGTTAGAGTGGTGTTCGCGCCGAACTTGGTGCGCGAGATCGATCTCTTGCGTGACCTTCGGGCGGTTGGCGAACTGCGCGCCTTGATCCGCGACTTCCAGCCGGACATCGTCCATACCCATACGAGCAAGGCGGGAATCCTCGGACGGCTCGCCGGCTGGTCGCTGGGCGAGCGGGGCATGGTCCACGGCGTTCATATCCTGCCGTTCCTGAATGTCGGTCCGCTTCAGGGTTTCGTCTACCTGAGCCTCGAGCGACTAGTGGCCCCTCCGACCGCGGCCTTCGTCAATGTCAGCAGCGGCATGCGTGAGGCGTGCGAGAACGTGGGCCTTGGCCTTGGCCGCCATCACGTGGTGCCCAGCGGCATGGACGTCGACCGTTTCTGGTCTGGCCAACCGTTCTCGCCCGCCGAGCTGGCCGGCGAACTCGGCCTGACCGAGGTCCAGACGGAGGCTGCGGAGCTCATCGTCATGGCCGCGGCCCTTGAGCCGCGCAAACGGATCGTCGAATTCCTCGACGTGTTCGCCAAGGTCGCCGCCGAACGCCCCCTGGCGCGGTTCGTCGTGCTCGGCGAAGGCTTCGACCGCGCGCGGATCGCGGCCCGGGCCGAAGCGCTGGGCGTGGCCGAGCGTGTCCACCTGGTGGGCTTCCGGTCGGATCCCGAGCGTTGGATGAAGTCGGCGGTCGTCTGCGTCCTGTCATCGGAGCGCGAGGGCTTGCCGCGTGTTCTTGTCCAGTACGCCCTGTGCGGTCGCCCCATCGTCACCACCAATCTTCCGGGCGTCGACCATGTCCTGCGTGACGGCGTCACTAGCTTCCTGACGCCGGTCGACGATGTCTCCGCCATGGCCCCGCCGCTATTGTCGGTGCTCAAGGATCCCGCGCTCGCCGAGCGGATGGCGACCGCCACCGCCGCCCTCGACCTGTCGGCCTGGAGCGTCCGCTCGATGGTCGACCAGCTCGACGCCATCTATGTCGAGGTGCTCAAGCGTCACGGCGGCGCGCCCAGCGCCCGCTCGGCATCCGCGCCTAAGTCTGCGGAGATGATCTCGTGAAGCTTTTGTTCGCCACCGACCATCGTTTCGAGGTCGCACCCGACGGCGAGGTCTTCACCCTTGGCGGCAAGTATCCCTACCATCTGTGGACCCGAAACTATCTCGACGTCTTCGACGAGATGGTCGTCGTGGGCCGAGGCGGGGAGATGGTGTCGCCGCCCGGGCGGCTGTCGACCTCCTCGGGACCCAATGTCCGGCACCGCCTGCTGGGCTCGCTGCGCGGCGCCAAGCGGATTTTCGAGGTTTCTGGCCACGCCAAGGTGGTCGACGAGGAAGTCGCCAAGGCCGACGTCGTCATCGCCCGCCTTCCCAGCGAACTCGGCATGATGGCCTGCGAATCCGCCCGTCGGCGCGGCAAGCCGTACCTGATCGAAGTGGTGGCGAGCGCCTGGGACGGGCTTTGGAACCACGGCTCCTTGGCCGCCCGCGCCTACGCTCCCGTCCTGGAGCGACGGACGGCCGCGGCCGCGGCCAAGGCCCCCCTGGCGCTCTACGTGACCCAGTCGTTCCTGCAGGCGGCCTATCCCTCGCGCGGCCAGACCTGGGCCGTTTCCGACGTCGCGCTCGAACCAGTCTCGGATGCGACGATCCAGCGTCGGATGGCGCGCGTCGCCCGGGGTGAGGCACCCTTGACTTTTGGCACGATCGGCTCGCTCGTTTCGCGCATGAAGGGCGTGCACGTGGCGCTCACCGCGCTGGGGCAGGTGAAGGACCGGCTGCCCCCGTTCGTCTACCGCGTGCTGGGCGAGGGTGATCCATCCCCCTACGTCGCCATGGCGCGAAGCCTCGGTCTCGAGGGCCATGTTGCGTTCGATGGTGTTCTGCCGGGAGGCGGGCCGGTGGCCGAATGGCTTGACGGCGTCGACATCTACCTTCAGCCGAGTTTCCAGGAGGGGCTGCCGCGAGCCCTCATCGAGGCGCTCAGCCGCGGCTGCCGCGCCGCGGCAAGCACGGTCGGCGGCAATCCTGAACTGCTGCCTGCCGATCGCCTGCACCGGCCTGGCGACGCCGCGGGGCTGGCGTCAACCCTCTTGGCCATGGCTGGGCAGGACGAGGCCGCCGCCGCCCTGGAGTCACAGGGTAGTTTCGAGACGGCCGGACGCTATCAAGCGCAACATCTCGCCGTGCGCCGTCGCGCCGCATTCGAGGCTTTGAGGAAAATGGGCGAGAACCATGCCTAAGCATCTAGCTTTCCTGGTCCCCGAACTCGGCAAGGGTGGCGCTGAACGCGCTGTCGCCAATCTGGCGTCGGACCTCGCGCGGCGCGGCCACAAGGTCAGTATCCTGACCCTGAGGCCCGGCGGCGCCTACGAGGCGACGCTCGATCCAGGCGTCTCGCTGATCAACCTCGACCTGGCCAGCGCCCGTCAGGTCATCGGACCGCTTGCCCGAGCCGTCCGCACGCACGCGATCGACGCGGTTTTCACCGTGCTTTTCCACCTTGATCTCTATACGCTGCTCTCGCGCCTGATCCATGGCTGGAAGGCCGAAATCATCCTGTGCTTCCAGAATACGCCGTCCGTCGTGGCGCGCGAGAGCGCCTCACGGTCGGAGCGCTTGCTGATGCGTCTCTATCGTATGCTGGGTCGTCGGGCCGACCAGTTCTTCGCCATTTCTCGAGGCGTAGGGGATGATGCGGCGGCCTTCTTCGGTATCAAACCCGACGCGATCACGGTCATTCCCAATCCCATCGTCGATCCGTCCGCGCCCGCGCCCGAGCCGCGCGACCTGAGAGCGCTGTTCGACAAGCCGTCGGCATCGGTGCTGGTGGCCAGCGGGCGTTTGACCAAGCAAAAAGACTATCCCACTCTATTGGCGGCCCTCGCCCAATTGCGCGCCACGCGTGATGTCGGCCTGGTCGTGCTGGGGGAGGGGGAGCTTCGTGACTCGCTAGAGGTTCGGGTGGCCGAGCTCAATCTGACCGACCACATCCGTTTTGTTGGGTTCCAGACCCGTCCGCTGGACTGGATGGCAGGGGCGGACCTGTTCGTGCTGAGTTCGCTTTGGGAGGGATTGGCCAACGTCGTCGTCGAGGCGCTATGGCTCGGCCTTCCGGTCGTGTCGACGGACTGTCCCTACGGACCCGGTGAAATTCTGGCTCGGGGCGAATTCGGTCGCTTGGTTCCCGTTTCAGATCCGGCGGCCCTCGCGAAGGCGATCGATGCAGAACTCAATCAGCGCCGGTCGACTGAAACCCTGCGCGCGAGAGCGCTGGACTTCAGCATCGGCGCTATCGCGGATCGATACGATCGATCACTTTTCAAGGTCGGTTAGAAGTGATCCAGCCCGCTGGTCGAAAAGACGCTGAGGTCTACAAGGGCCTCCAGGCTCTACGCGGTTACGCGGCGCTGAGCGTGATGGTTGGCCATGCCGTCAAGGAGTGGGCGGCCACGTACAACGTCGGTACGCCGTTCGATGTCACGCCGCTGCTCTATGGGGTCGACATCTTCTTCGTGATCAGCGGCTTTATCATGTACCGAACCTCTCGCGAGCTTTTCGCCGCGCCGGGCGGGGTGCGGACCTTCGCGCTGAAGCGCCTCCTGCGGATAGTGCCTCTCTATTGGCTATTCACGACCCTAATGGTCATTACGCTTCTCGTACTGAGCAATCACGTTCGCTCGACCGAGTTCGACTTGTGGAATGTCATATCCTCTTATCTCTTCATTCCGTCGGAACGGCCGGGGGGGCGCATCGCGCCTGTTCTGTCGCTTGGATGGACGCTGAACTATGAGATGTTCTTCTATGCGATCTTCGCGGTGGCGCTTGTCTTTCCTCGACGGCTAGGCGTGCCGATACTGGTGGCGACAATCGTTGGCCTGGTCGTGTACGGGGCCCTCTTCCAGCCGACGCTTGTGGCTGTCCGCTTCTGGACCAGCAGTATCATTCTGGAATTCGCGGCCGGTGTCGTGCTGGCCGTCTTTCTCGACAAGCGTGCGCCGATAATGGTGTCGCTTGCTCTGATCGCTGCTGGCGCGCTGCTTCTCCTGTCAGGGATGTTCGGGCTCGCGGGGGGGCTGCCACGTTGCGTGGGTGGCGGAATTCCGGCGACGCTTCTCGTCGCCGGCGCCGCGCTCCTTCCTCACGCCCAGGATACCCGCGTACCGTTTTGGGCGACCCTCCTTGGCGACAGCTCGTACGCGCTTTATCTCGGCCACCGTTTCGTTCTAAGAGCGGCGACAATAGTCTTTGACGGACTTCCGCTAGCCAATATCCCAGGCCTGTTGGCGTACTGCGTCATCGTCACCGCGGTCGCTGTGGTGATGAGCATAGTGGTCTATCGTTGGCTCGAGCGGCCGATGTTGGCCCAAGGGCGTCGCTTGCTCTTCAAGCAGCGTCCTGTCCTCGCAGAACAATAAGCCATGGTGTCGAGGTCAGCGGTTTCCGCGTACGGTTCGAATGAAGGTTTCAAATACGATGAAGTCCGCCTCAGTCGAACAGGGCAGCGGAAATACCGCCGGTAACGCGAACCCGTTCTTGCCGATGGGAGCATCCTATCGTGCCGCCATCATCGGCTATCTGGTCCTGTACCATCTAATTTTTCCAGCGTTTGCGGTGGGCGACACCGCAGGGCCGTTGATTGCCTTTCGGCTGCTGAGCGAGGCCTTGTTCGTCGTTCTGAGCGTGCTGCCGTTTATCCTGCTGCGACAGGAAGGTGGCTGGCTTCATCCACTTATGCTGCCAGCTGTACTGGCCGTGGCCAAAGAGGTTTTCAAAAACCCGATGGCGCTGATCAATCCGATCGCTTCGCCGATGGTATATCTGGGCGCCAAGACATACAGCCCTGCGAACAGTCTGCGACTTTCAGATATGGAACTGGATCTGACCCGCATCGGTCTGACCCTCACCTTTTGTCTCGCCCTTGTAGTTTACTACGCGGCTTACTTTGGCAGCCGCCGCTTTCAATGGCCCCGACTGCCCCTGTCGCGTGGACGGAATGTCGCCACGGTGAGCCTGATCGTCATCGCTGTTTCCGCGCTGACCGCCATGGCTCTGTTCCAGATGCAAGGCGGCTTGTCGCGCTATCTCGTGGCCATGCGCGGCGGTCGCGTCGCGTTGTTCGCTGAGATCGGGCCGGTGCTCGAGGTGATCACGTTCTCTACCACAGCGCTGTTGATCTGGTTCGCCTATGAACGGCGACCATTTCTCAATCCATGGTTCATCGGATCCCTGCTGCTTTCTCTGGGCCTTACGCTCGTCGCAACCGGATCGCGCAGCGAAACGGTCGGCCCTGCCGTCATGTTGATGTTGCTCTGGTGGCAGAGGACTGGCCGAGTTCGCTTGGCGCCAATTTTCGTTCTTGTCGTGTTCGCCTACGCGGTGCTCGGGGGCTTTGGCGCGATCCGTCAGAACTACGCCTCAAACTCCGTTGATTGGTCGGTCATCCAGTCTGGCGATATCAGCGAGTGGTACAGTTCTGCCACTTCGGAAACGCAGAAACGGGATAACGAAGAAGCCGATTTAGCCGCCTTTGCCGGGGCGAACCAATATGGCCTCCTATGGGGGCGCACCTATACCTACAGTGTGAGTTTCTGGATCCCTCGGGGGATCTGGCCGGATAAGCCACGTTCGGCCGACGCCTACAATATGTGGGTCAACTTCGCCGGCCATGGCATCGACGAAAACCTACCCCGCGCCGGCGAAGGAAAGTTCTGGGGCATTCCCGTCGGCCAAGTCGCCGAGGCCTACTGGAACTTTCATCTTATCGGCGTGGTGATCATTTCGATTCTGATGGGGCTGTACGCCCGATCACTAACCGCCCTGGCTCAGCAGTACGCTTGGATCCCGGCCATAATTCCCGTTGTGGCCATGATGAGTCAGTTCTCCGGCACATCGAAAACGTTCGTGGCTCTTCTTCGCGACATTGCCTTCCTTGTTCCTTTTCTCTGGGCGATAGGCATTCTAGCGCTGGGGCATCGGGCTATCGTTCGCCGTCAAAATGGCGCACCCGCTCGCGCACTCTCCACGCACTCGCTTTCGTCGCGGGAATAATGGGCGGCGACCAAGGGCAGCGGGCCGACGGGATCCTGCTGGAGTAGCATCGCCATTGTTGGCGGGGGCGTCGGACCGCAGCCGCTGGCTTCGATGTTGCACCTCGAATCCAGCGTACATCTCTTTGCGGATTTCGTTTGCAGCGAAGCGGTTTCGCGACCGCATGATCGGCACGCCTTGAATTCGCCCCGGACCCCTGCGCTGAATGGACGGGTACCGGAGAGCCTTGAGTATGCGCCAGCTCTGGATCGCGCTTAGCATCACCTTCTTGCTCGTCCTAGGCGTCAAGCCGGCGATGGCCGAGACGGCCGATGTCGGCGCGCTTGTCGATCGGATCACCTGGGGCCGCACGGAGCAGGCGACCGCCGAGGCCGCACGGCTCGGTCCTCGCCGATGGCTCAAGCAGCAGCTCCATCCAGATCCGGCCGCTTCACTTCCCGTAGCGATTCAGGCGCAGATCGACGCCATGCGGATCTCGCGCGAAACGCCGGTCGAGATCGCGGTGGCGGCGCGCGCTCAAGGCAAGGCCGCCCAGAAGGTGCAGGATCCGACCGAACGGCTGGTCGCCCAACGCGCGTACCAGAAAACGATGGCGGACCTGAAACAAGAGGCCATCACCCGATCCCTGCTGCGCGCCGTGTACTCGCCAAACCAGTTGCAGGAGCAGATGACCTGGTTCTGGTTCAATCACTTCAACGTCGAGGCTGAAAAGAGCGACATCCGCGTCACGGTCGGCGACTTCGAGGACAGGGCCATCCGCCCCCTGGCCCTGGGCAAATTCCGGGATCTCCTGCGAGCGGTGGCGCTACATCCCGCAATGCTCCGTTACCTCGACAACGACAAGAACGCGGTCGGCCGGATCAACGAGAACTACGCGCGGGAGATACTCGAGCTGCATACCCTCGGGGTCGGGTCCGGCTACAGCCAGAAGGATGTGGAGGAGATGGCGCGGGTCCTGACCGGCTTCGGCGTCAGCGTCGCGCCTGGTCCGCCCGCTCTTAAGCCCGACCATCGCGCGCTCTACATCCGCGACGGTCTGATGGAGTTCAACCCCGACAACCACGACTTCGGCGACAAGGTCGTGCTCGGCCACCGGATATCCGGCGCCGGTCTTCCCGAACTGGAGGAGATGCTAGACGTTCTGGCGCGCCAGCCGGCCACCGCGCAACATATCTCGCGAAAGCTGGCGCTATATTTCATGGATTCCGCGCCGCAAAACGTAGTGGACCAGATGGCCAGGACGTTCCTGCGCAAGGACGGCGATATCGCCGACGTCCTGGCGGTGCTCTTCCGCTCCAGCGAATTCGAGGTCTCGTTGAATCGGAAGATGAAGGATCCGATCCACTACGTCGTTTCCGCCGTTCGCCTGACCTATGACGGCCGGATCATCACCAATCCGACACCGTTGAAGACCTGGACCGACGCCCTGGGCCAGAGCGTCTACGGACGCGATACGCCAGACGGCTATGCCTTGGAAAATACGGCCTGGTCCGGGCCCGGGCAGTTGGCGTCGTTGTTTGACGTGGCGCGCCAGATCGGCGGGAACTCGCCTAGCCTGTTCAGGAAGTCCGACAGCGCTACGGGGGGCAGGTTGCCGCCGCCGCTACCGCAGTTGCAGGCGTCGGTGCCGGTGC
>NZ_JBFUJD010000087.1:0-22680 GCF_056401555.1 Caulobacter sp. P4_E5 | reverse complement strand
GGCCAGGACCGCCGGTTGAGCGCAAGCACCAGAGCCGCGCTTACCCAGGCGCGGACGCCAAGTGAATGGAATGCACTGTTCCTTTCATCCCCTGAATTCTTGTTCCGGTGACTCCGCCATGCATCGACGCGCATTTCTGACTTCCAGTCTCGCCGCCTCGACCACGCTCATAGCGGGCCAGGCCTGGAGCACCGGCGCCAATACGCCGCGCTTCCTGACGATCTTCCTGCGCGGAGGCTATGACGCCCTTAGCCTGATCATTCCGACCAGCAGCGATTTCTACTACGAAGCGCGTCCGACCATCGCGATAGCCAGGCCTGATCCAGCCGATCCGAACGCCGCACTTCCGCTCAACGGAGACTGGGGGCTGCACCCGGCGCTCAAGGACAGCATCCTTCCGCTCTGGGACAAACGGCAGATCGCCTTCATTCCCTTTGCGGGAACGGACGATCTCACCCGCAGCCACTTTGAGACCCAGGACACCATCGAACTGGGCCAGCCGGTGGGCGGACCGCGCAACTATCGATCGGGCTTTCTCGCCCGCCTGGCCGCGCAGTTGAGTGGATCCCTGCCGATCGCATTCACGACCCAGCCCCCTCTGGCCTTTCAGGGGCTGAGCGCGGTCCCGAATGTCGCCGTCGTCACCGCCGGGAAACCCACCCTGGACGCGCACCAGACGACGCTGATCAGTCAGATGTACCGGGATCATTCACTGGCCGGGTCTATTGGGGAAGGCTTCAAGGTCCGCGATCAGGCCTACCGTTCGATCGGTGCGACCATGGCGGGTCCGGCACCCGGCGCGTTCGAACTCGCCATGCGACGCGTCGGCCAGATGCTGCGGCAAGACTACAACCTCGCCTTCCTGGACGTCGGCGGTTGGGACACGCACGTCAACCAGGGCGCTGCGACGGGCGTACTGGCCGATCGCGCCAGGCAGTTCGGTCGGGGCCTCACGGCATTGATCGACCAACTGGGCTCCGACACCTGGGCTGATACGACGGTCGTCGTCGTCTCCGAGTTCGGCCGCACGTTCCGGGAGAACGGGGACAAGGGCACGGACCACGGGCATGGCAGCGTCTATTGGGTGCTGGGCGGATCAGTCCGTGGCGGAAGGATGGTCGGCCCCCAGGTCGAAATCACGGCGGCGTCTCTCAACCAGGCACGGGATCTTCCGGTCCTGACAGACTACCGTACATTGATCGGCCACGTGGCGGGCGGCGTCTTCGGTCTCTCCGCGACGAGGGTTGAGGCGGTGTTTCCGAAGGCCCCACAGGTCGACCTGGGACTTGCGTGACCCCTCCGTCAACTGGTTCACGCCAAGCGCAGGCGCAATATCCGCCGTATCAAGATTCTTAAAATTTCACGGGCTCTGCCAGACAATATAGCAGCCGCCGTCGAAGCGGTTGCAATTGTAATAGACTATAGCCTATTAGATCCCAAATTTCAGGGGGCGGGCGTTTCACGGGACATTTGGCGTTACGCTGCCATCACCGGCTGCGCTAGGGTCAGGTTACACCTCCTATTAAGGGAGGGAGTGTCCTTTCGCCGTCATTCTTGCCGCTCGAATTACTTCTAATGTGGGGATTAGAGAAGCAAATGCAAAATAAGAAGATCTTGGTTACCGGCGGCGCGGGCTTCGTTGGGTCGCATCTGTGCGATCGGCTTCTGGAAGCCGGCGCGGAGGTGCTTTGTGTAGACAACTACTACACGGGCTCGCGCATGAACGTTGCCCAGAACCTCGGCAATCCACGCTTCGAGCTGCTGCGCCACGACGTGACCATGCCGCTGTATGTCGAGGTCGATCAGATCTACAATCTGGCCTGCCCGGCTAGCCCCGTGCACTACCAGTTCGACCCCGTTCAGACGACCAAGACCAGCGTCCATGGCGCCATCAACATGCTGGGCCTGGCTAAGCGGGTGAAGGCCAAGATCCTCCAGGCTTCGACCAGCGAG
Source organism: Caulobacter sp. P4_E5 (assembly GCF_056401555.1). Classification (NCBI taxonomy): domain Bacteria; kingdom Pseudomonadati; phylum Pseudomonadota; class Alphaproteobacteria; order Caulobacterales; family Caulobacteraceae; genus Caulobacter; species Caulobacter sp. P4_E5. The sequence continues at coordinate 20,727 of NZ_JBFUJD010000087.1, read as the reverse complement.
GTCTATGGTGACCCGTCGGTTCATCCACAGCCCGAGGAATACTGGGGCAACGTCAATCCGATCGGCATCCGCTCGTGCTACGACGAGGGCAAGCGCTGCGCCGAGACCCTGTTCTTCGACTACTGGCGTCAGCACAAGCTGCAGATCAAGGTCGCCCGGATCTTCAACACCTACGGCCCGCGCATGCACCCCAACGACGGGCGCGTGGTATCGAACTTCATCGTCCAGGCGCTGAAGGGCGAGGACATCACCCTGTACGGCGACGGCAACCAGACCCGGTCGTTCTGTTTTGTCGATGACCTGGTCGAAGGCCTGATCCGCCTGATGAACACTGGTGACGACGTGACCGGCCCGATCAATCTGGGCAACCCGGTCGAGTTTACGATGAAGCAGCTGGCCGAGAAGGTCGTGTCGTTGACCGGTTCGGCGTCCAAGGTCAGCTACAAGCCGCTCCCGTCCGACGATCCGCGGCAGCGCCAACCGAATATCGACAAGGCCCGAGTCGCTCTGGACTGGGAGCCTAATGTCCATCTCGAGGATGGCCTGCGCAAGACCATCGCCTATTTCGACGAAATGCTCAGCACCGGCCAATGAGCCTGATCGCTCTTACCCAGCGCGCGAGCCACCGGTTCTTCTCGACCGGTCCCGGCTCGCGCCTGTACGGTCAGGCAGGTATGTCCCTGGCGATCCGGCTGAGCCGGTTCGCCATGGGCCTAGTGACGGCGATGCTGTTCGCCCGCATGATGCCGCCGGCCCAGTACGGGGTCTACAGCTACGCTCTGACGATCATCACCTTGTTGGGCATACCGGTCGAGGCCGGCCTGCCGCAGCTGCTGATCCGCGAGATCTCGCGCGCCCGTTCGCAGAAGGCCCTCGAGCAGGTGCGGGGCGTCGTGCGCTTCAGCGCCCGGATCCTATTCGGCTTCATGGGCGCGACCGCCCTGATCGCCGCGGCTATCATCGCGGTCATTCACCAGAAGCTGCCGCAGGGCGCGCTGCTCATGGCGGCAATCGCCTTGCCCGCCGTCGCCCTGGCCGGCATGGGCAGTATCCGGGGCGCGATCCTGCGGGGTCTGGGCTCGGCCCTCGCGTCGCAGATACCCGAGCAGATCGTTCGTCCGGGCGCGCTGATCCTCATCGGCGGCGGCGCCTTTCTGCTGTCGCGCGGCCATGTCGACGCCATCGCCGCCCTGGGCATGACGGTCGCCGCGAACGCCATCGCCTTCGTGGTCGGCGCGACCCTGTTAGCCCGCACCTACAATCGCGAGATCGGCCCTGGTCCGCACGAGGCTAGCAACAAGCAGCTGTTCTCGGCGCTGCTGCCGTTCACCGCCCTGGCGGCGGTCCAGATCGCTTCCGGCCATATCGCGTTGTTCATCGCCGGCTTCTACATCCCGGCGACCGAGATCGGTCAGTTCCGCATCGCCGTGCTGTGCTCGGACGTCGTGTCGTTCCCGGCCTTCGCCCTGAACACCCTGCTGGCGCCGCGCTTCTCGACTCTGTTCCATACGGGCGACATGGCCGGCCTGCGCCAGATCGCCCGGACTTCGGCCCGTCTCTGCTTCGTCATGTCCCTGGCGCTGAGCCTGCCATTCCTGCTGTTCGCTGACCGCGTCGTACGCCTGGGTTTTGGCCACGCCTATGTGGAGGCCGCCCCGGCCGTGCGCCTGCTGGTCGCCGGCCAGTTGGCCGCCGCCGCCTTGGGATCGGTGGCGACCCTCGCCAACATGGCCGGTTTCGAGAAGCAGACGCTGTTCTCTGTTTCGCTGGGCCTGGTGCTGAGCTGCGTGCTGACCGTCCTGTTGGCCCCGCGCTTTGGCGTGACCGGCGCGATCGTCGGCGTCGTGACCAACCTGATGGTCTGGAAAACCCTTCTTACGGTCCTGGTGCGTCGATCGATCGGCGTCTCCTCGACCGTATTCTGACAACTCCTTGTGGATAAGCCTATGAGCAAGATCGCAATCATCACCCGCATGACGACTGAGAACGCCGGCAATGAGGCTCTGTCCGCGGCGCTCATCAAGTATGTTCATGCGCGTGCGCCTAAGGCCGACATCCGTGGCCTGGACCGCTTCCCGACCTATTTCCGGAACATCCGCTTGGCGGACTTCGGGACCACGCCGCAGGAGATCGAGGCGCGCCTCGACAGCCTGGCCAAGGGGATCATCGCCAAGTTCAAGCCGGTGGCTTCGGGCGTGATCGCGCCGGTCGCCGATGAGAACAAGATCGAACTGCGCGAACGTCCCAAGCTGCGCCGCAAGACGGTGTCGAAGCTACGGGCCGCCCTCAGCATCCGCGGCCGCCTGGCCAAGCTGGGCCTGCTGGACCGCGAAGAGAACCAGGTCGCGCTGAACACCCTAGCCTGGGCCGAGCTGGTGATCTGGAACCCGGCCGGAGAATTCCATCCGACCGGTAACCTCGACGAGGGCGCGCGCTTGCTGCTGCTGATGCGGGTGGCCCAGCTGCTCGGCGCCAAGATCGCCGTGGTCAACCACAGCCTTGAAAACACCGACGAGCGCCTGAACACCCTAATCTCGCTGGTCTATCGCGACGCCGTCTTCGTGTCCGTGCGTGAAAAAGGCTCGTACGCCGAGGCCATTCGCCTGGGCGTTCCCGCCGAGCGCGTCGTCGAAGCGCCCGACCTCGTCTTCACCCTGCAGCCGGGCCAGGCGCCGATCACCGCTAAGGACGGCGAGAACAAGCGGCCCATCGCCCTGTCGATCAACGGCCTGGAAGCCTTCAAGGGTGCTGACGAGTGGGAAGAGTTCTTCTCAGCCCTGAAGGGTTTTGGCCGTCCGCTGGTCTTCGTCAGCAACTGCATGAACGACGACATTCCGTTCATCCAGAACTACGCCGACCGCTATGAGATCAGCTACGCCCGCGAGCAGCACGGCTACAAGGGCCTGCAAGGCGACTTTAAGGACGCCGAGCTGCTGGTCAGCAGCCGCCTGCACGCGGCCGTCCTGTCGCTTTCGTGCGGCACGCCGGTGGTCTCGATGGAGCCGCAGCTGTTCAAGCTGACGGGCATCTTCCAGCAGATGAGCTACCCGATCCCGACTGAGAAGATCGACAACACGGGCTGGGCCAAACGGCTGCTGGTCAAGATCGAACAGGGCCTGGCCGACCGCGAGGCCATTTCGGTCGCCGGCCTGTCGGGCGTCGAGAAGCAGACCGCGCACATCGACCGGGCATACGATAAACTGTTCGCCGTGGCCGGCGGCTGAACGGGGGAGGCGGTGATGCTGAAGCGCTTGTTGCAGAGCCTCGTGCCACGGAGTCCCGATCCAGGGACCATCGTGTCGTTGCAGGCGCTTCGCTTCTTCGCCGCCCTCTTCGTGCTGGTCTCGCATACCGGCGACTCGCTCGAGCGATTCTCCGAGCGTTACGGCGTTGACCTAATCACCTTCCCAGAGAAGCTGGGCCATTTCGGCGTCGAGGTGTTCTTCGTCATCTCGGGCTACATCATGGCCCACGTCGGCTGGAACAGCTTTGGCGGTCCGCGAGGCGCCTGGACGTTCCTGCGGAAGCGCATCGCACGGATCGTCCCGCTCTATTGGGGCCTTACCCTTGTTCAGGCGGTGTTCGTCGCCGTGGCGCCGAAGGAACATTTCGCGGCGGTCGAGCTATTCAAAAGCCTGTTCTTCATTCCCTACCTGAACGAGGCGGGCAAGCATCGGCCGATGCTTGGGCAAGGCTGGACGCTTAACTTCGAAATGCTCTTCTATGTGATCTTCACGCTCGGCCTCCTCGCGCCGCGGAAGATCGGACTTGTCGCTATCATGGCCGTTCTGGGCGGCGCGGCCATGGCCTCCCTGCTCGTGCCACATGGTCCGATCCTCCTGGACCCGATCCTCTTCTTCTTCCTGGCCGGCCTGGCCCTGGGTGTCCTGCGCCGTCTATTTGGCCAGACCCTGCCATCCGTGCCCGGCGTCGTACCCGGCTGCCTGCTGCTGTTGCTGGCCGCAGCCGCTATCGACCAGGAGTGGGCCTATACGCTCATCGCTGTCTCGGCGGTCGCGCTCAGTGTTTTCACGCATGATGCGCGCCATGACAGTGGACTGAACCGGATCTTGACCGCCTTGGGAGACAGTTCCTACAGTCTATATCTCAGCCATACCTTCGTCTTGCTCGCTACCACCATGCTGTGGCGCAAGGTCCTCGGCGCTTCGTTTCTCGAGATCTATTTCGCCCTGGTCGTCGTCGGCAGTCTCGCCGCGTCGTGGCTGTGCTACCGCTGGTTCGAAAAGCCGATCGGCAGGCAGGCGAGCAAGGTGCTTGGCATTGACAGTCCCCGTAAGCCTAAGAGCTCCAACCTCACAGTCACTGCGGGCGCTGAATCCGGCGCGTCCTGACCGGCCCGTGACATTCGTCATATCGTCTATTTCGGGACACTCGCCGGCAAGGGATTGATCGAGAGTGTCCTGCTCGAAGCTAACCTCTGTCAGGCCCGCCAAGCCCACCGCATCAACTGCCGAGACATGGCTGATCGAGGGCGGGAGCAGGCGGCTCGATTGCGCCGACCGAATGCAAATGGTCGTATCGACGATTGGATGTCAGCAATTGCGCTGCCAACGCTCGTCGCTCTGCCCCTCTAGGAGCCAAGCTCCATTGGCTCTGGATAGGAAGTATCGCTTGCGCTGTAGTGGATCGTTCTCGATGAAGTAGACCCCGCAGAGCGTTTCGACCGCCGCGGTCTTGGACATGTGGTGGGAGACTAGCCTCGCCGTCTGGCCGTTTCTCTCGATCATCTTGATCGCCACGCCGATAAGCGCCTGCTCAAAGACATCGAAGGAAGGCGCTGCCGTCTGCGGCGGGGGCAGGGGCGCGTCCGGCACCGGCTCGCAGCCCGTCATGGTCAGAATCATCTGCCCGAAAACGGCCAAGGTCAGGCGGGTAGTGGGGCGAAATCTCAAATCCGTCCTCGAAGCCAAAGCATTCATAAAAAAACTATGCGGCAACAGCCGCGCTTGAGTCCAGATGCATCGCCGCGCGACACATGTCATGGCCGCCCTTCGACCCCCGAGCGCCGCTCCTATCGGACAGGACGATCTGCCCGCAGAGCAGAGTTTAGCTAAGACGTCGCTGGGACTTCGTTGCTTCGGTCACCCTTATGTCGGCGCTTGAAGAGATTGAGCACCGGCTTCTCGACGTAGAAGTGGAAGGCCAGGCCGGCGACGGTGGCGCCGACCAGGAGGATGATGAAGATCACGGTGCGGGGCAGCAGCCCATCCAGATGTGAGCCATAGAGCACCTTGGCACTCAGCGACAAGGCCAGGAAATGAGTAAGGTAGATGGAATAGGAGGCGTCACCGAGCAGGCTCAAGAGTCGCGGAACGGGCAGCCGGCCACCGCGCTCGAGGTTCACGCCGCCGAAGATGGCCAAGGCGCTGCCGATCCCAAAGCCGATATGGGTTAGCGCGCCCGGTGCGCCTTCGACGACAGCTAGTGTGGAGCGAAGGAACACGAGGACGCCTGCGATCAAGAGGCACGCGGCCGGCGTGGGGCGCAGCCGCGCTGCGTCACAGGCCCAGGCCGTGGCGATGCCCAGGAAAAACAGCAAATTGACTTCATGCAGGAGGAACGACGCCGGGAAGTCCTTGGCGCCCGAAGCTAGCCATCCTCCACATGCGAGCGCCCAGGCCATCAGGACGAGGATACCAGTCGGACGATGCGCGATCAGCAGCGCGAAGGCGAGATAGAACAGAACCTCATGGCGGAGGGTCCAGGCCACCTGAAGGATGGGATAGTTGGGCATCGGCCATAGCGCGAAGGACGCGGCGATCTGTGCCGGATTGGTCTCGAACCCCGCCCCGAAGCTGGGTTTAAGGAAGTAGATTGGGACGATGGCGGCCAGGACCAACCAATATGTCGGATAGATCCGGACAAAGCGCTTAAAGGCATAGTCTCCGAGCCGGCCGCGCTTGCCGATGTCTTTCTGGTGGACGTGGTAGATGATGAACCCGGAGAGCACGAAGAAGAAATCCACGCCGGCCCACCCTGCTTCGAATAGCGGGTGCATTTGATTGGGATCGTACTCAGGCTTTCCGAAAATGGACCCGTTGAGGTGATAAAAAACAACCATCAAAGCGGCGATACCGCGCCCTGCCTGCAGCGACTTAAGCATACTCAACCCCATAGCAGATCTTGAACTTATCATGCTGTCGCCAGCTCAACAGGAGAAAACGCTGCGAGTCTTGGAGGTTTTGGGGCGAATGACCGCAAGCGAGCGCGCCAGCATTCGGTCGACTATCGTCACCGACGTCGCCCGAAAGGATAGATAGAGAAGTAGATGGAGGCCCGGCCCGGAATCGAACCGGGGTGCACGGATTTGCAGTCCGCTGCGTCACCACTCCGCCACCGGGCCATCCGGGCGTCGACGCAGTCACGTCGGCGGGGGAGGGCGTTCGATACAGGAGCGTTTGCAGGGCCGCAACTGGCAATTCGCAGGTCATGCGGCGGCCCACAGCACGCGGGCTGCGATGGCGGCTTTATCGTTGGGGAGGAACCGCGCGTAGTAGCGCGCCACGGTCTCGGCGGTGTCCTGGATGGCGTAGCCGGCCTGCTCGTACGAACCGGTACGCTTGAGAATATGCGTCGCGAGCACATCGCGTACGTTGTGAGGCCCGTGGGGGAGAAGCCCCTTGATGGCGCCCCGGCCGGTGTAAGGATTATACACGCCGTAGCGCTCAATCGTGTGTCTCCAAATTTCGTAAAACGAAGTTTGGCAATAACTCGCATCCCGGAGGTGGGGATATCGGGCCGTTTTGACGAAGAAGGTCTCTGGATCTTTGGCGTTGAACAGAAGCGCCGCGCGATGGGTCGATAGATAGGTCTCGATCTGGCCGTAGAGACCGCCAACGTCAGGAAGGCGCAGGACATAAGGGCGATCGCCGAAATAGGATGAGGTTGCATTCTTGAACGCGACGGATGGGATCGTGATCGTCCATCCCAATCGCGTCTGGTCCCAATGAAGCTCGCCACGTCTAAGCGCCTCGAGCTGGCGCAGCGGTGTCGGCGCCTGCCCGCGACCGCGCGCTCTCAGCTCCCGCAGATTGCGCTGTCTTAGGCCCGTGTGCAGGCCGATCTTGATGAGGAGGTAGCTCCGCGCGGCCTCAGCCGCCGCCAATGGATAGTGTTTGGCGTCCGGCGCCCAGCGAAGAATTTCTTCCGCGATCCGGTTGTAGACACCGACCGGACTTTCCGCCTCAAGCACCGGCAAGATTGGCTCGAATGGATCGCGATGGACTCTGGCGACCCGTTCTATGTCTTTGCGCCAGGCGCTTGCGTAGGCGTAGCCGTCATCGCATGCGGCCTGCCAATCGGCTTGGGCCCAAGCGATCTCGTCTGGCGTGAGGAGTCCGGGAATCGGTTGCAAATGGTCAGCCAGTTGAGGTGACTGTCGCAGCCAGCCACTTTCCCGCCGCAGCAGCGAGACGCCCAAGCAGAGCATGTCGGCTTCCCAACGCGTGTGAAATCCGCGGCGGCTCAGCCGCCAGTCGATGTACCAGTTCCAGATCTTGGGAAACGCCAGCAGTGCGATGGTGAGGTTTTCAGTCGCGACGCCGAGGCCGCCGATTGCGCCGTCTGTCGGCGCGGCGATCGCGCCAAACAGCAGACCAAGATGAGCGGCCTTCTGGCTAGAGGTCTGCTGGCCCCAGACGCCGACACGCCGAAAGCCGAAGGGCGTAATCCTCGCGGTTTTGAACCGTAAGAGATCGGCGATCTCCCGATCCAGGACATCGCTGGCGGGGATCCGGTGCAGGTGAGGGGCCTTGATCCAGCGGTTTTCGCTGCGATCTGGCGGCCGATGATAGGCGCTCGCCGTATCGCGCGCCTGTTCTGAGAACCCGATGGCGAATGGCYGCTTCTGCGCCGCGCTTTGGTAGCGCCGATAGCTTGTCGAGCCCGTCAGGATAACCGTGCGGGCCCAATCGACGATCTCCGCCTGCTGCGACGGCGAGCGTTCGTTGAAGTCATCCGGGAGATGCCAGGCCAAGCGCCGCCGCTCGTTCGGCGTCAGTCCTAGCGGTTTGTGGCCGGCGCAGGCCCTGCCTTTATAAGGCAGTCGCGCCTTGAGGTCGCCTGGCGCCAAGCCGTAGCGGCGCTCGATGAAGGTTAGCGCGCGCATACTTTCCACGTGCCGTGGATGGTCGTCTCCGCGCCGCCAAGCGTAGAGGCTCGTGTACGGGACCTTGTAGCCCGCCGCGCGCAGGACGCCGTAAAGCTGGTAGCAGCTTTCACCGCCGCGTCGGATCGCCTGTTTGAGCGCGGCCGAGAAGGTCATCTCCGGGTTTGCCGCTGCGGTTGGTTGTGAGCGTGAGCGCCGACATCGCCCGTCCATGGCCTCGGTCGGCGGGGTGGCGCCTTTTCCCGCGGCTCGCCCCTGGTGTTCTCCCTCGAGGATGGTCGATCGGGCCATCTGCCCTCCAGTCGCCGTTGCTACGTATCGTCATCACTTAGAATGATACTTATCGTCTGTCGACTCATAGTCATCAGAGCCCCGAATTTGGCGCGATGAAAGCGCCACCCTCAAACCTGCGCCGCGTCGTTGCTGACAATGTTCGGCGCCTCCGGCGCTCAGCGGAACTTAGTCAGGAAGGCCTTGCGGAGCGGGCGGATCTCCATCGGACCTACGTCGGCGCTATCGAGCGAGCTGAGCGCAACCTGTCGCTCGACAACATCGAACGATTGGCGCTGGCGTTGGGTGTTGAGCCGGCCGATTTGTTGACGGCTGGACCCCCCGCCGGGTGAGCCAAATTCCGCAGCCGTGGGCCAAGCCCGCCTCATCTCCGATCGTGATGTGGTCCTTCGGGGCGATGGCCGCGTGGTCTAGGCGCGTCGCGCCCCGGATCGGTCCAGCAGGTTTGCATCGCGCTCCAGCGCGCAGCGTCTGTCGCCAAGAGCATCGCCTCGCCCGCCGCCCAAAGATCGCGCCTAAGAATGTGCGCCGCCAAGGTCATCTTCCACTGTGCGGCATGCTTCTCGTTTCGCCATGACGGTCACATGGCCTCGACGTAGGCGTCGGCACAGGCGCCGAAGGTCTGTGCCTGGTCGTCTTTCGCGCGCTCGACCTTGGGATCGAGGCCGTCCGCGAGCATGGTCCGAAACGCTGCTGCCTCGACACGGGCGTTCGCGAGTGAAAGGTCACGCCCACCACCTAGGCCCAATTCCGTGCGCCTGGCGCCGCGCGTGTAGATGAACACCCAACGTCGCCGCCCGCTGTCATCGATCGAGAGGTAGAGACCGCCGCCGTCGGAATGCCGACCGGGTGTCTTCAGCTTGGCCGCTTGGATCGCGGTCAGCTTGTGGAGGGATCGTCCGCCCATAGCAAAGTCTCCGTCCTAACATCTCCGCCGAACCTTTTGGGCCCCACTTTCGGCCCCACTTTCGGTCCTGTTTTGTACCTGGATTTTGGTGAGACGTCGAGAGACGAACTGGATGCAACAATCCGGATTTATCTATTTAATCAGAATGATAACGGGACGCGGCGGGCATGTATGATGCGGTATGGGACTACTGGTTTGGCGGACTCTCTCACCGCCACACCGCCCCCGTCTTCGCACAAACAAGCATCCGCGCGGTCCTCAGGCGCGGATAACGTGCGTCGGGGCGGTCAACCGGCGCTGCCAGAGCACCGGGGCTGGCGGAAAGTAACGGTTGGCGAGAGGAGCAGGCCATGCCGTCCCATGCAAGTTTCCTGTCAGGCTCGGCGGCCGCCCTGCCGGGCGCACCGGAGGATTTGAGATGAGCAGCATGACCATGGACCGCCGCCGCTTCCTGTGGACGAGTTCGGCCGTCGCGTTGGCGGGCGCCGGCGGTGCGCCAAACCTGGCGTGGGCGGGAATGACGGCCCAGGCCGATCGCGCCTATCCAAAACCTCAGCTCAAGCCCCCCGGCGAGCGGGTGTCGCTGGACCAAGGCTGGCGCTTCCATCTGGGCGACGTGCCCTTTCCGAAGGTCAAGGGCCATGGCTGGTCCTACGCCAACGCCAAGGCCGGCAACGCCGGAGGCGCGGCCTCGCCCGAATACGACGACAGCGACTGGCGCGAGCTCGACCTGCCGCACGACTGGGTGGTGGAGGGGCCGTTCGACAAGGACGAGAACCTCGCCCAAGGCTACCGCCCTCGCGGCAAGGCCTGGTATCGCCGCACCCTTCGACTGGACCCGGCAGATCGCGGCAAGCACCTGTCCATCGAGTTTGGGGCCATCGCCACCCATGCGACGGTCTGGTTCAACGGCAGCGTCGTGGCGCGCAACTGGAGCGGCTACAACGCCCTGCAGATCGACATCACGCCGTTCGCCCGTTACGGCGACGAGCTCAACAGCATCGCCGTGCGGGTCGACGCCGACGCCATGGAGGGCTGGTGGTACGAGGGCGGCGGCATCTACCGTCACGTCTGGCTCACCAAGCGCGCGGCCGTGCACATCGCCGACGACGGGGTCCATGCCGATCCGCGACGGGACGCGGCGGGGCGCTGGACCCTGCCGGTCGCCGCCACCCTGGGCAATATCGGGCCCAAGGCCGAGGCGGTCGAGGTCGAGGCCCAGCTAATCGATTCGTGGGGCAAGGTGGTGAGCGCGGGGCGCGCCGTCGCCGAGGTCCCGTCGCTGGACCAGGGTGAGGCCCGCCTTGTTCTGAACGTCGACGACCCGCACCTGTGGTCGATCGACGATCCGGCGCTCTACACGGTGCGAACCCGGGTCTGGCGGGCCGGCCAGGTGGTCGACGAAGCGGTCTCCTCGACCGGCTTCCGTACACTGCGCTTTGACGCCGACCAGGGGTTCTTCCTCAACGATCGCCCCTTGAAGATCCACGGCGTCTGCCTGCACCAGGACCATGCCGGAGTCGGCGTGGCCGTGCCCGACAGCCTGTGGGATTTCCGGCTGCGGCGGGTCAAGGCGATGGGCGCCAACGCCGTCCGCTGCGCTCACAACGCGCCGGCGCCCGAGATGCTCGACGCGGCCGACCGGCTGGGCGTCCTGATCCTCGACGAGAACCGCAACTTCAATCCCAGCCCCGACTACATGCGGCAGCTGGAATGGTTGATCCGTCGCGACCGCAACCACCCCAGCGTCTTCCTGTGGTCGGTGTTCAACGAGGAACCCATGCAGGGCACCGAGGCGGGCTATCAGATGGTTCGGCGGATGGTCGCGGCCGTCAAACGCCTGGACGACAGCCGCCCGGTCACCGCCGCGATGAACGACGGCATGTTCAACCCGATCAACGTCTCGCAGGCCGTCGATGTCGTCGGCTTCAACTATCAGCCCGACAAGTACGATCGGTTCCATGCCGAGCACCCGACCCTGCCGCTGATGAGTTCGGAGGACACCTCCTCGTTCATGACCCGGGGCGAATGGTTCACCGATCGCTCGCGCAACATCCTGGCCGAGAACGACGAGGAGCCGGCATCCTGGGGCGCCACCCATCGCAAGGCCTGGGAAGCGATCGCCAAGCGCCCGTTCGTGGCCGGCGCCTTCCTGTGGTCGGGTTTCGACTATCGCGGCGAGCCCTCGCCCCTGGCATGGCCGTCGGTCAGCTCGTTCTTCGGGGCCATGGACCTGTGCGGCTTCCCCAAGATGGCGTTCTTCCTGCACCGGGCGCAGTGGATCAAGGACCGGCCCTTGCTGGACCTGGCTCCCCACTGGACCTGGCCGGGCAAGGAAGGCCAACCGATCAAGGTGATGGCGCTGACCAACGCCGAAACGGTCGAACTTCGCCTCAACGGCAAACTGATCTCGCGCCAGCCGGTCGATCCCTTCGTCATGCCGTCCTGGACCGTGCCCTATGCGCCTGGACGCCTGGAGGCGATCGGCTATGTCGGCGGTCGGCTGGTGTCGAAGGCGATCGTCGAGACCGCCGGCCCGCCGGTGGCGCTGCGCCTGACGCCCGATCGCTCCGTCCTGACCGGCGACGGCGCCGACGCCGCGCCGATCACCGTCGAGGCTCTGGACAAGGCGGGGAGAGCCGTCCCCACGGCCAACCTGCCGGTGACGTTCGAGATCGACAATGGCCGGATCATCGGCCTGGGCAACGGCGATCCCAATTGCCATGAGCCGGAAAAGGGAAACGCGCGCAGCCTGTTCAACGGCCTGGCCCAGGTGATCGTCCAAACCGAGCGTGGATCCAGCGGCGTCCTGCGCCTGAGGGCGTCGTCGCCGGGGCTGCGCGCGGCGCAAACACAGCTGTCCGTCAACGTCGGGGCGCGTCCAATGGCGCCGCGGACCGCGCCCATCTCGATCTTGTCCGATTGGCGCGTGTCGCCGGTGACGCGAGCTCGTCCCGACCCGTCGACGAGGCCAGCCGATCACGACATGAATTCCTGGACCTGGGCGCGGCCGGGGTTGTTGCAGGACGCCGATCCCGAGGGCGGATTTGTCCTCTATCGCGCGAGCTTCACACCCCGCGCGTCGGTGCGGCGGGCCGGCGGGAAGCTCGTGTTCGGCCGCCTCATCGGTTCGGCGGAGATCTATATCGACGGCGTCAGGGTCGCGACAAAAGCCGACGCCGCGCCCGGAGCCTTGACCGCGCCGCTGCCGCCCAAGGACGGCGAGCGGACCGTGGCCGTGTTGATGGCCGCCGCGCCCGGCGAACCGTTCGGAATGGGCGCGGAGGTGATCGTCGCAGAGCTCGAGTGACCGCGCTCGGGACCGGTCCGAGAGATGGCTTGATCGACAATGGTGGGCGGCCGGCGCCGAATACTTCGATCCGCCCTATCCCCTTGGTCTCTTGACGGCGGCAGGCTTCTAGCCTCGAAGCGGCGGCGCTGATCTTATCCCAAGCGACAAAGGGAAAGGGACGGGGTGATGGATCGCTGGCAGGCGATGAAGGTCTTCGTGAAGGTGGCCGAAGCCAAGGGTTTCGCAGAGGCCGCGCGGCACTTGCACATGAGCCCCCCGGCCGTGACCCGCGCGGTGGCGGCCCTGGAGGAGACGATCGGCGCCCGCCTGTTGGTCCGCACCACGCGTTCGGTGACCCTGACCGAAGCGGGGACCCGCTTTTTCGAGGACTGCTCGCGCATCCTCGCCGACCTCGCCGAGGCCGAGGCGAGCGCCGCGGGCAGCTACGCGCGTCCCAGCGGCGTCCTGACGCTGACCGCCTCTGTGATGTTCGGCCAGCGCTACGTCCTGCCGATCGTCACCGACTACCTGGCGGAATATCCGCATGTCAGCGTGCGGACCTTGTTCGTCGATCGCGTGGTCAACATCGTCGACGAAGGCGTCGACGTGGCGATCCGCATCGGCCACTTGGCCAATTCCGGCCTCAGCGCCCTGAAGGTCGGCTCGGTGCGCCGCGTCGTTTGCGGCGCGCCTAGCTATTTCGCCAAGCACGGCGCGCCCGCGACGCCGGCGGAGCTGGCCAACCATGCGATCATCTCGGCGACCAGCGCCTGGGCCTCGACCGAATGGCGCTTTGGCCAGGACGACAAGAGCACCGTCCACGTCTCTCCACGCCTGTTCTGCAATACCAACGACGCGGCTCTGCAGGCGGCCATCGGCGGTTTCGGCCTGACGCGGCTGCTGTCGTATCAGGTCGCGCCCTCGCTGCTGTCCGGCGAGCTACAGACGGTGCTGTCGGCCTACGAGGAGTACCCGCTGCCGATCCACATCGTCCATCCCGAAGGGCGACACGCGCCGGCCAAGGTCCGAACCTTCATCGACTTCGCGGCCAGCCGCCTGCGGGCGGACCGGCTCATCAACTAGAGCACGTCAGCCACGCATCTGCGGATTGGCTTGCGCGACGCCGGACGTCCCAGCGCGCCGATCAGAAGCCGAAGTGGCTGAGGCCGGGGTGATCATCCGGCCGCCGGCCCAGCGGCCAATGGAACTTGCGGTCGGCCTCGGCGATCGGCTGTTCGTTGATGGAGCAGTGACGGACCCGCATCAGACCGTCCTCGCCGAACTCCCAATTCTCGTTGCCATAGGCCCGGAACCAGTGGCCGCTGTCGTCGTGGTATTCGTAGGCGTAGCGCACGGCGATCCGGTCGCCGGTGAAGGCCCAGAGCTCCTTGATCAGCCGATAGTCGAGCTCACGGTTCCATTTGCGCGTCAGGAACGCCTTGACCTCGGCTCGGCCGTTCAGGAACTCGGCCCGATTTCGCCAGCGCGTGTCCTCCGTATAGGCCAGGGCGACCTTGGCCGGATCGCGGCCGTTCCAGCCGTCTTCGGCGAGCCGGACCTTCTCGAGGGCGGAGGCTTCGGTGAACGGCGGCAACGGGGGACGTGACATGGCGGATCTCCGGGGGGCATAGGGCCGGCCCTATTGGGTTGGCGTTGGCGCTCGCGTCAGAGCGCGAGTTCGAGGCGAGGTTCGGCTCCGTCGCTCGAAGCCGCCGGCGCCGCGCAGCAGATCAAGACCTCGCCTTCGCCGACCGGGGCGGTCGGCGGCGTCAGGTAGGATACGGCGCCCTTGATCAGCTGGGTGCGGCAGGTCCCGCAACTGCCGATGCGGCAGCTGTATTCCGGATTGAGGCCTCGCGCCTCGGCCAGCTCCAGCAGGGTCTGCGGACCAGGCGTCCAGCGGGCCTCCTTCAGGGACTCGGTGAAGATCACCGACACCGGCCTGGTCGCCGGTGGCGGTCCGCCCAACATAGTGGCGCGCTTCAGCGACGATGGCCCGAAGGCCTCGGTATGGATCCGCTGGTCGGGAACCTCGTCGCCGCGCAGCCCGTCATAAAGCGTCTGGATGAAGGGCGACGGTCCGCACAGGTAGTAGTCGTAGTCGCCCGGTCGCAGGTGGCGGGACAGCATCGCCAGGTCCAGACGGCCCTCGGCCTCGAAGTCGGTTCCGGCTCGCGCGTCGTCGGTGTCGCTGAGGACGCGAATGACGGTCACCGAGCCCTCGGCGGCCGCCGCGAGCTCAGCGAGCTCGGCGTCGAAGGCGCGGTCGGCCTTCGAATGGGCGCTGTAGAAGAACACGGTCGGGCGGATGTGGCGGGTGCGCCGGCCCTCGTAGACCAGGTGGCGCAGCATGGCGATCAGCGGCGTGACGCCGACGCCCGCGCCCAGCATCACCGCCAGGCGCTCGGCGTCCGGGTCGATGGTGAAGGCCCCGTCCGGCGCGCGAACCTCCAGCAGGTCGCCGACCCGCACGTGGTCGTGCAGATGCGCGGAGACCGCGCCATCGCGCTTGACGCTGATGCGGTAGACCCCGTCCGACGGCGCGACCGAAAGCGTGTAGGTGCGGATCACCGGCTTATCGGCGCCGGGCAGGGTGAGGCGGATCGGCAGGTGCTGCCCCGCCTGGTGCGTCAGCAGCCCGGCCCCGTCCTCGGGCTGAAGATAGAACGAACGGATCGTCCGGCTTTCGTCGACGATCTTGGAGACCTTGAATGGCCGCCACCGCGCCTTCAGCTCGGCGGCCTTGAGACGATCGGCCGTCTGGCTCCAATCGCCGGTCATGAGCGCGTTGGGCGACCAGCCGTTCGCCTCGAACGCCCAGCGCAGGGGCAGGGCGTTGCGCCGGCGGACCACGCGCCGGGGCCGGAAAGTCCATAGGCGTTCCGCGCCCTGGAAGGCGGCGATCTCGGGCGAGTCGAGCACGACCTCGGCCTCGCCGGTCATCTGCAGTAGGTCGCCGCTCTCGAAGTCGACGAACACGAGCCCCGCCTTGCCATTCAGCAGGATGTTGCCGAGGGTGGCGAAGAACAGGTTGCCGGCGAAGTCGGGGATGGTGAGCACGCCGTCGTCGGCGACCCGGACGAAGCCGGTCCTGCCGCCGCGGTGCGAGACGTCCACCTGCCGGCGGTCGTCCCGCTCGGCATAGGAGGCGACGTAGAAGGTGTCGGCCGCCGCGATCATCGCCCGCGCCTCGGCGTCGAGGGCGTCGCTCTCCTCGACCAGGGCCGGGGCCGGCGACTTCGAGTCGCGCACGAAGCTGTAGTTCCGCAGCTGGATGTATTGCGGACAGTTGCCGAAGCTCTGGTCGACCTCGACCCGCAGCTGGGCCGGGCTAGCGGCGGCGATGACGCCGTTCATGCGGTTGCGGCGACGGGTGTGCAGTTCGATGCCCAGCAGGCCGATCGCGTCGCCCTCCGCCAAGCCTTCCGAGGCCGGGTCGCTGGCCTCCCGCCGGGCGGCGATGTCCAGCGACTTGTCGGTGGGAGCGCGCATGAAGCCGGGTTCGCCGGCCAACAGGGTGGCCCATGGCGCGCCGGCGTGATCGACCGCGCCGACGACGACGAAGGGCACGCGGCCGTAGAACTCGCGATGCTGGTCCGGCATGAAGTCGCGGATCACGCGCCGACCCACGTCCTCCATGCGGTCGGAGACGCCGACCTTCTCTTGAAGGGCCTTCTCGCCGGCGTGCCAGGGGGCCAGTTTCGTCTGCGGGACATGGGTGTTCATGACGAACCTGTCGGCTTGGGGCGGCCGAACGCGCCGCGTGGCGCGTCCGGCCCAGGCATCAGGCGGCGGCGGAAAGGCCGACCGGGGTCTCGACGAACGGGACGAACCCGGGCAGCGCTTCGATGCGGCGCAGGAACGCCCGCACATGACCATAGGCGGCCAGGTCGACATTCCCTTCGGGAGCGCGGGCGAGGTAGCTGTAGAGGGCGACGTCGGCCACGGTCGGACCCTGATCCAGCAGCCATTCGCGACCCGCCAGGTGGGCCTCGAGGTTGCGCAGCAGGGCGTGCGCCCGGCCGATCACCTCGTCGGCGTCGCGCTTGGCCCCGAAGACGGTGATCAGACGAGCGGCGGCCGGGCCATGGGCCACTTCGCCCGCCGCGACCGACAGCCAGCGCTGCACCGCCGCGGCGGCGACGGGCGAGGTCGGCAGCCAGTCGGTGCGGTCCAGCTTCTTGGCGAGGTAGACCAGGATGGCGTTCGAATCCGAAACGATGACGCCATCGTCGTCCAGCACCGGCACTTGGCCCATGGGATTGAGGGCCAGGAACTCCGGCGTCTTGTGCGCGCCCGCCTTGAGGTCGACCTCGACCAGTTCGTGGCGCGCGCCCAGGAGCGAGAGGAACAGCCGGGCGCGATGCGCGTGGCCCGACAGCGGATGGTAGTAGAGCTTCATGGTCTTGTCCCTGAATGGCGCCCGGTCCCGAGCCGCAACGGCAAGGTGGCGCCGCTGCTGGACGGCGAGAACGATCGGACCACGCACTTCATTGTTGCCGAAAGCGGAATAGTGTCGGCGGCTCCTTGACGCCGCGCCTGGCCAATTCCGCCGGACGCCTGGCCAGGGGCGTGACGATCGCCAAGCCGGTGATCCCCGCGCCAGCCCCGTGTCCCGTGCGAGCGACCGCACGCCGATTGACTGTTCGGTTTTCCGATGAAAAGTTACCGGTAACTCAGACAATTGAGCGCGCCGCCTCAACGGCTCGCCGGGAGGCGGGAGTTTCGTGGGCCTGCGTCCGCGGCCGGCGTCCTTCGACACGAGACCGTATGGGAGCCCGCCATCATGACCCTCGCCCTGTTGGCGGCCGCGATTCTGGCCGTGTCGCCGGCCGCCCCGACGCCAAACCCTCCGCCGCCAAATCCCGCGTCGCCAAATCCCGCGTCGCCAAATCTCTCGTCGCAAGCGACCTGGACGGCGGACAACGGTGACGGCACCTATTCCAACCCGCTGTTCTATGACGAGTTTTCCGATCCGGACGTGATCCGGGTCGGCGACGATTTCTACATGACCGGCACGACGATGCACGCCATGCCGGGCCTGGCGCTCCTGCGTTCGAAGGACCTCGTCAACTGGACCCTGGTGTCCTACGTCGTCGACAAGCTGGACCTGGGGCCCGCCTACCGGCTGGAGGGCGGCAAGGCGATCTACGGCCAAGGGATCTGGGCGCCGTCGCTGCGCCACCATGCCGGCAAGTTCTACATCTTCAGCAACGTCAACGGCGCCACGACCCAGTTGTTCACGGCCAGCGATCCGAAGGGGCCTTGGACGCGCACGCCGATGAAGCGCAGCCTGCACGACCTGTCGGTGCTGTTCGACGACGACGGCAAGGCCTACGTGGTGTGGGGCTATCAGGAGATCCATTTCGCCCAGCTGGACGCCAGCCTGACCGACATCGTGCCGGGCGCCGAGCGGGTGCTGATCGCCAAGGGCGCCGGCATGGGCGAGGGCGCCCACTTCGTGAAGTTCGGCCAGACCTACTTCATCTTCAGCGCCGAGTGGGACGGCATGCGCATGGCCGCCGCCCGCGCGACCTCGCTGGCCGGGCCGTGGGAGGTCAATCCGGCCATCAGCGTCGGCGAGGACTTCGGCCTGGCCAAGGGCTACCGGACCAACGACCGCAAGCCGCCGTTCAGGATCACGCCGCCCGATCCGTCGGCGCGCAACTGGGGCTCGCTGCACCAGGGGACGATCGTCCAGACCCCCGCCGGCGAGTGGTGGGGCGTGTCGATGTACGACGCCAATTCGATCGGCCGCCTGACCGCCCTGTCGCCGGTCACCTGGAAGGACGGCTGGCCCTATTTCGGCCTGGCTGGCAACCTAGCGCGCACGCCCCGGACCTGGATCAAGCCGAAGACCGCCAAGCCGTCGGCGCCGCACGCGCCGTATCTGCGCAACGATGACTTCTCGGGTCCCAAGCTCGGCGCCGTCTGGCAGTGGAATCACGTCCCCGTCGACGACAAGTGGTCGCTGAAAGCGCGTCCGGGCTTCCTGCGCCTGACCAGCCAGCCGGCCACGGACTTCCTGTCCGCGCGCAACAGCCTGACCCAGCGGACGGTCGGTCCCCGCGCCACGGCGACGGCGGCGCTGGATGTCTCGGGCCTGAAGCCCGGCGACGTCGCAGGCCTGGCCCTGCTGAACCGCCCCTATGGCTGGATTGGTGTCGAGCGCACGGCCGAGGGCGCGCGCATCGTTCGCTTCGACGAGCAGGGCGCGATCCGGACCACCACGCCGCTGGGCAAGGACGTCCGGCGCGTCTGGTTCCGCGTCGGGAGCGACTTCCTGACCGAGCGTCACCAATTGTCGTGGTCGACCGACGGCGTGCGCTTCACGCCGCTGGGCGAGGACTTCGTCTCGGTCTTCCAGCTGATCACCTTCCAGGGCGTGCGCTACGCCCTGTTCGCGTTCAACACCGAGGGCCATGAAGGCGGCGTCGCCGACTTCGACGGCTTCACCCTGGAACAGCCCGATCGACGCGGCGCCAAGCCGATCCCGACCGACGGGACCGTGTCGCTGCGGCCGGTCGGTCGCGCGGACGGGAACGATCCGTTGGCGGCGCCGGTGCGCCTGGTCACCCAAGGACCCGGGCGGCTCAGCCTGGAGCGCGACGGCCAAGTCTTGACGGTGGATGGCGACGGCCGCGCCGTGTGGACCGCGGGCGGGACGGGCGAGGCCCAGACCTTCCAATGGATCGAGAGCCTGGCTGGCGACATCACCCTGATGTCCCTGAAGACCCACCGCTACCTGCGGCTGGACTCGGCCACGAACGCTTTGGTCGCCGACAGTCCCGGCCCGACCGCTGACCGCGAGGACGGCGTCAGCTTCGTCTGGCGTCGCACCCCGTGATCCGCTTCCGAGAGCTTCGCATGAACCGCCTCGTCTGCCTCGGCCTGGCCCTTCTGGCCATGTCCGCACCCGCCTTGGCGTCGGCCGCGGACACCGGTCCTCGCGAGCGGATCCTGATCGACAAGGGTTGGCGGTTCACGCTCGGCGATCCGGCCGACGCGCCGCCTGGCCTGCGCTATGACGTGCGGCCCGAGGTCAAGCAGTCGGCCGACGGCAAGGCCGCCGACGCCCGTCCGGACGAGGCCGAAAAGCTCGAGGCGGGCAAGCGCCCGGTGCTGAAGCCCTGGATCCTCCCGACCGGCAACGCCTTCCTCAAGGACCCCGCCAAGCGCCACGTCCGTCCCGCTGGCGATCCTGGCGGCGAGGTCTCCTATGTGCGCGCCGGGTTCGACGACCGGTCTTGGCAGGCCGTGACCCTGCCGCACGACTGGGCGATCAAGGGACCGTTCTTGGCGGAGGGGCCCTATGGCGGCGTCGGCCGGCTGCCCAGCTGGGGTGTCGGCTGGTACCGCAAGGCGCTGGACATTCCGGCGTCGGACGCGGGCAAGTCGATCTTCCTCGATATCGACGGCGCGATGTCCTACGCGGCGGTCTGGCTGAACGGTCGGCTCGTGGGCGGCTGGCCCTATGGCTACAATTCCTGGCGCCTGGACCTGACGCCCTATGTCGCGCCCGGCGGCGTCAACCAGCTGGCCATTCGCCTGGACAATCCGCCGGAGTCGTCGCGCTGGTATCCCGGAGCCGGTCTCTATCGTGACGTCTGGATAACCAAGACCTCTCCCGTCCATGTCGGGCAGTGGGGCGTGTCCGTCCGCACGCCGGAGGTCTCGGCCCAGGCGGCCAAGGTCGAGATCGACGTCGCCGTCGATAACGACGCCAAGACCGCCGCCGAGGTCGAGGTCCGCACCGAGCTCTACGCCCTGGACGCGGAAGGGCGACGGACCGGAGCGGCCGTGGCGCGGCTGGCGCCCGTCGAGGCCATGGTTCCGGCGGGCGGCAGCGCCAACTTCCCGGCCTCGGTCCGGATCGACAATCCGCGCCTGTGGGGCCCACCGCCCCGGCAGCAACCCAACCGCTATGTCGCCGTCACCACTGTCGCGAAGGCGGGCCGCGTGGTCGATCGCTACGAGACGCCGTTCGGGATCCGCGCGATCCGAACGGCGGGCGACGGCCTCTTCGTCAACGGCCAGAGGGTGGCGATCCAGGGCGTCAACAACCACCACGACCTCGGCGCCCTGGGCGCGGCCTTCAACACCAACACC
>NZ_JBFUJD010000086.1:0-23173 GCF_056401555.1 Caulobacter sp. P4_E5 | reverse complement strand
GCCGAAAACGCGTCCGCGACGCCCTCTACATGGCCGCCGTCGCCGCCTCCCGCTCCAACAGCCGCTTCAAGGCCGCCTACCAAGCCCTGCGAAACGCCGGAAAACCCCCAAAGCTGGCCTTCATCGCCATCGCCCGAAAGCTCCTCGTCACCGCAAACGCCCTCCTGCGCGACCAACTCTCATTCCAGCCGTAAACACAGTTGCCGGCTCTACGGCCCGCTACGCGGCCCTTCGGCCGGGATGACAAGAGGAAGGGTGTTCAATTGAGGACGGATCTTTAGGCGGCGTCGCGCGCCGAGCCCTCGATTGCGGCGCGCAGCATGTCGAGCCCGGCGTCCAGGCAAGCGATCCGGACCGCGCCGCGACCCACGTCGCCGAAGTGGTGCTCGGTCACCTGGACGCTCCCGCCGCGCCGCGCGACGCCCAGGAAGACCAAGCCGGGTTCGTCGTCCGGTCCGCCGCGCCCGGCGAAGCCGGTGACCGAGAGGGCGACGTGGGCCTCCGACGCCTCCAGCGCGCCGAGGGCCATCGCCCGGGCGACCGGCGCGGACACCACGCCGTGCTCGGCGATCAGATCGGCGGGAACCCCCAGCAGCTGGTTCTTGGCCTGGTCGGTATAGGTGACGAAGCCGCGGTCAAAGGCATGCGCGCAGCCGTCGACGTCGGTCAGCAGCGAGGCGAACAGCCCGCCCGTGCAGCTCTCCGCCGTGGCCAGGGTGAGTTCGCGGTCGCAGGCGCTCTTCAGGACATGCTCGACCTTGCGCTCGACCTCGGGCGGCAGGGTAGGGGAGAGGGTTTCGGTCATCGCCGCGGCGCTCCGTACTCGTACCTTTCCGCAACGCTCAAGGTCGCTCCTGTGCTCCGCGAGGTTGCCCTTGACGGAAATTCCGAGCCCGTGCATCTCGCCGACAGCCGCCGCGACGCCATTGATGTCCATGTGCGCACCGGCTGGCGGTTCAATTTCGGGCCGCGGTATTCGTTCCAGGTCTCAGGATCGCTATCCTCACGCCGAGGGGTGTCGGCTGTCGGGGTCGGGCGCCCGCCCCATTCGAGTGAGAGGCGTCATGTCGCTGATCCTTCCTTCGCGCCATTGGCCTTCGCGCAGGGGCGTCCTGGCCGGCGTGGTCGCCCTGGCCTCTGGCGGCTCGACGCTCGCGGCGTCGCGCTATGACGCCGTGTTGTGGCGCGGGCAGGGGAAGGCGCCCGTCGCCGCGCCGATCTATCCGACCCTTTCGGCGGCGGTCGCCGCCGCGCCGACGGACGGGACGCGGCCGTTCCGCATCCTGATGACACGCGGGGTCTGGGACGAGCAGGTCGTGATCGACAAGCCGTTCGTCCATCTGGTCGGCGAGGACCGGAAGGCCTCGGTGATCAGCCACTTGGCCGCCTCGGGCCTGACTGCGCCGGACGGCAAGCGCTGGGGCACGTTCCGCACCCCGACCCTGTTCGTGCGCGCGCCGGACTTCGCCGCCTGCAACCTCACCATCCAGAACGCCTTCGACGGCCTGGCCGAGATGACCAAGCCCGGCGGCCTGCACTCGCACGACGGGGCCGGTCCGCAGGCCGTGGCGCTGATGCTGGACAAGGGCTCCAACCGGGCGCGGCTGACGGAAGTCGATATTCTGAGTTACCAGGACACCCTGTTCCCGGACGCGGGCCGCAGCCTGTTCGAGCGTTGCCTGATCACCGGCAGCTACGACTTCATCTTCGGCGCGGGGATCGCGCTCTTCCGCGACTGCGAGATCCGGTCGCGGCCGCGACCCGTCGATCCGATCGACGGCTACGTCGTCGCGCCCAGCACGCGCATCGACCAGCCGTTCGGCTTCGTCTTTCAGACCTGTCGCCTGACCAAGGAGCCGGGGACGAAGAAGGGCTCGGTCTATCTGGGCCGACCCTGGCGGCCCTCGAGCCAATTCCCCGACGGCCGCTACGGCGATCCGAAATCCGTCGGCGCGAGCGCCTTCCTCGACTGCTGGATGGACGACCACATCGCCCCGGCCGGCTGGACCGAGATGTGGTACACGGGCAAGGACGGCAATCGCCGCACCATGCTGCAGCCAGAGGACGCGCGGTTCTCGCAATATCGCCCGCGCGGCCCCGGTGCAGCGAGCTTTCCGCGTGGTCGCACGCTGACCAAGGCGGAGGCCAAGGCGATGAGCATCGACGCGGTGCTGGCGGGCTGGAAGGTCTAAGGCTTTGCCACCGCTCAGGCGGTTCGGCGACCGAACGCGGCGATGAAGGTGTCGACCGCCGCCGCGACCTCGGTGTCGACCTCGGCCGGGGTCGGTTCGCCGACATAGTTGGTCAGGCGAGCCTTTAGCAGGCGGTTCTGGCAGAGGCCGATGAACTGATGGGCCGCGACGACCGGATCGGCGGCCTGGATATGCCCCTCGTCCCGCATCCGCGCCAGAAATTCGCCGAGGATCGCCGCGCCCCGCCGGGGCCCGGCCTCGTAGAAGGCCTTACCCAGGTCGGGCGAGCGCTCGGCGGCGGCCACGATCAGGCGGAAGTGGCGCATGTTGCGGTCCGACAACACGTTGGACACGTAGCGGCGGCCCACATTGGTCAGAACCGTCTTCAGATCCGCGCTGTCGTCCAGCAGGCCGAACATCACGTCGCGCTGCCAGTCGCAATAGCGCTCGATATGGGCCTGGAAGATTTCTTCCTTACTTTTGAAATAGTTGTAGAGCGTGCTCTTCGACCCGCCGACCCGCGCGGCGATGGTCGACATCGAAGCCGCGTCGTACCCTTCTTCCAGGAACACTTCGGCGGCGACGTCGAGGATGGCCTCACGGCGGGCGTCGCGATCCAGGCGGGGTTTGGCGTCGATCATCATAATTCTTCCAACCGTACGGTACGGTCACCTTGACGGTGGGGCAAGTGCGGCATATTTGCGGCTACGCATATGACTATACCGTACGGTCACATCAAGGCGCCGCCCATGCCGTCTCTCTCCGCCGCCGCTCTCCGTCGTCACGGTCCGTATCTCGCGGCCGCCAGCGCTCTGGTGCTGGCCGCCTGCGCCAGTCTGCCGCCAGCTCAGCCGGCGCGGGTGGCCAAGGCTCCACAAGCCTACGAGGCCGCCCAGACCCTGGCCGCGCCCGCCGCCGAATGGCCGGCCGACGCCTGGTGGCGCGGCTATGGCGACGCCCAGCTGAACGCCCTGGAGGACGAGGCCCTGAAAGGCTCGCCCAGCCTGGCGGCCGCCGAGGCCCGCCTGCGCCGCGCCCAGGCCCAGATCGCCCAGGCGCGCTCGGCCGACCTGCCGCAAGTCTCGCTTGGCGCCAGCGCCGCCGAGGCCAAGCAGAGCTACAACGCCGGCATCCCGCCGGCCTTCGTGCCGCACGGCTACAATGACACTGGCCGCGTCGCCCTCGACTTCAGCTGGGAGCTGGACTTCTGGGGCCGGAACCGCGCGGCCGTCACCGCCGCCACCTCCGAGGCCAGGGCCGCCCAGGCCGACGCCGCCCAGGCGCGCCTGACCCTGTCGACGGCCGTCGCCTCGACCTATGCGGAGCTGGCCCGCCTCTACGCTCAACGCGACGTCGCCGAGCAGGCCGTGCGACTGCGCCAGGAGACCAGCGACCTGGTCGCGCGCCGGGTCGCCAACGGTCTCGACACCCGCGCCGAGAGCGAGCAGGCGAGGGCGGGGCCGCCGACCTCCAAGGCCGAGCTGTCGGCCCTGGACGAGCAAATCGCCCTGACCCGCAACGCCCTAGCCGCCCTGGTTGGCGCGGGTCCCGATCGTGGGCTGGCGATCGACCGGCCCGGCGAGACGACGCTGAAGCCGTTCGGCCTGCCGGCCAATCTGCCCGCCGACCTGATCGGCCGCCGGCCCGACGTGGTCGCCGCCAAGTGGCGGGCCGAGGCCGCCACGGCCCGCACCCGCCAGGCCAAGGCCGCCTTCTATCCGGACATCAACCTGGCCGGCTTCGTGGGCGTCCAGTCGCTCTATCTCGACAAGCTGTTCTCCAGCGGCTCGGACATCGGCCAGGTCGGGCCGGCTTTGCGCCTGCCGATCTTCGAAGGCGGCGCCTTGCGGGCCGGCCTGCGCGGCGCCGAGGCCGACCGCGACGCGGCGGTGGCCGCCTATGACGGCGCCCTGACCCAGGCCCTGCGCGAGGTCGCCGACGCCGCCGCCAGCGAGAAGGCCCTGGCCTCGCGCCTGGTCGACGCCCGCGCCGCCCTGGCCGCCAACGAGAACGCCTACCGCATCGCCCGCCTGCGCTACGAAGGCCAGCTGTCGACCTACCAGTCGGTGCTGCTGGCCGAGCAGGCGGTCCTAACCCAACGCCGGGTCGTCGCCGACCTGGAGAGCCGCGCCTTCGCCCTCGACATCGCCCTGGTCCGCGCCCTCGGCGGCGGCTTCACCGGCGCCTGAACCCGATTCTCACAGCATCCGCTCGCTAGGACTTCCTCCCATGTCCGACACCGCTCAACCCGCCACCCAAAACGCCGCGAATGGCAGGCGCCGCCGTCAACTGACCCTGCTGGGCGGCGCCGTCGCCGTCGGCCTGGTCGGCTATGGCGCCTGGTGGCTGGCGTTCGACTCCCACTATGTCGAGACCGACGACGCCTATGTCGGGGCCGAGACCGCCCAGGTCACCGCCCTGTCGCCTGGCCCTGTGGCCAAGATCTTCGTCTCGGAGACGCAGAGCGTGAAGGCCGGTGATCCGCTGGTCGTCATCGACGACGCCGACGCCCGCATCGCGGTCGCCCAGGCCGAAGCGGCGCTGGGCCAGGCCGAGCGCAAGGTGAAGGCCTACTTCGCCAGCGACACCGCGCTGGCTGGCCAGTTCGATGCACGCCAGGCCGACGTCCAGCGGGCCGACGCCCAGATCCTGGCCGCCAGGGCCGACGTCGAGCGGGCTCGGGTCGACCTCTCGCGCCGCCAGGCCCTGGTGGGCGAGGGCGCCGTGTCGGGCGACGAGCTGACCACCGCCCAGAACCGGCTCGCCAACGCCCAGGCCGCCCTGACCGTGGCCCAAGCTGTTCGCGCCCAGACCCTGGCCAGCCGCGAGGCCGCCGTCGGCACGCGGGAGGCCAACACCGTGCTGATCTCCGGCGTCTCGGTCGTGGAGAACCCCGAAGTGAGGGCCGCCCAGGCCCGGCTGGACGCCGCCCGCCTGAGCCTGGCCCGGACCGTGGTCCGCGCCCCGACCGACGGGTTGGTCGCCCGCAAGTCGGTGCAGGTCGGCCAGCAGGTCGCCATCGGCGCGCCGCTGATGTCGGTGGTCCCGACCACCCAGGCCTATGTCGACGCCAACTTCAAGGAAGTGCAGCTGGACAAGGTGGTCCCCGGCCAGCCGGTGACCCTGGTCTCGGACCTCTACGGCGGCCGCGTGAAGTTCCACGGCAAGGTCAAGGGTCTGGCCGGCGGCACGGGGTCGGCCTTTTCGCTGATCCCGGCCCAGAACGCCTCGGGCAACTGGATCAAGGTGGTGCAGCGCGTGCCCGTGCGGATCACCCTAGACCCCGCCGAACTGGCCAAGCACCCGCTGCGAGTTGGCCTGTCGATGAAGGCCAAGATCGACGTCGCCCAATAGCCGGGCCCAGTAGGCAAGCGTAGTCGAGGAGCAGCCCCATGGCGTCCGAACAAACTCAGGCGGCGGGTCCGCCGCCGATGACCGGGATCCTCCTGGCCGTCACCTCGATCGCCCTGGCGCTCGGCACCTTCATGCAGGTGCTGGACAGCACCATCGCCAACGTCTCGATCCCGACCATCGCCGGCAATCTCGGCGTCAGCTCCAGCCAGGGCACCTGGGTGATCACCGCCTTCGCCGTGGCCAACGGCGTCTCGGTGCCGCTGACCGGCTGGCTGATGGGCCGCTACGGGGTGGTGAAGACCTTCGTGGCCTCGGTGATCCTGTTCACGATCGCCTCGTTCCTGTGCGGGATCTCCTGGAATCTGTCGTCGCTGATCTTCTTCCGGATCCTGCAAGGCGCGGTGTCGGGGCCGATGATCCCAGGCTCGCAAGCCCTGCTGATCATGATCTTCCCGCCCAACAAGCGCGGCACGGCCCTGGCCATCTGGTCGATGACCACCCTGGTGGCCCCGATCTGCGGACCGATCCTGGGCGGCTACATCTCGGACAACATTTCCTGGCCGTGGATCTTCCTGATCAATGTGCCCGTCGGCATCCTCTGCGCCGTCGTTTGCTGGCGCAACATGGCCAGCCGCGAGACCCCCACCCGCAAGCTGCCGATCGACCGCACCGGCTTCATGCTGCTGCTGGTCTGGGTCGGCGCCCTGCAGGTCATGCTGGACACCGGCAAGGAGGCCGACTGGTTCTCCTCGCCCGCCATCGTCGTCGAGCTGTGGATCGCGATCATCGGCTTCGTGGCCTGGGTGATCTGGGAGCTGAACGAGAAGCACCCGATCGTCGACCTGTCGCTGTTCCGCTCCAGCAATTTCGCGATCGGCACGCTGGCCTTCTGCCTGGGCTACGCGGTGTTCTTCGGCAACAACCTGCTGCTGCCGCTGTGGCTGCAGACCCGCATGGGCTACATCGCCACCTGGGCCGGGCTGGTGGCCGCGCCGAGCGGCGTGGTGGCCGTGCTCCTGACGCCGTTCACCGCGCGGCTGATGGCCAAGGTCGACGCCCGCTGGCTGGCGACCCTGTCGCTGGCCGCGTTCGGCCTGTCGTTCTACATGCGCTCCGGCTACACGCCCGACGCCAGCTTCGCCGTGCTGGTCATGCCGATGCTGGTGCAGGGCGTGGCTATGAGCACCTTCTTCATCTCGATGGTGACCATCTCGCTGAACGGAATCCCGCCGCAGCAGACGCCGCAAGCCTCGGGCCTGTCGAACTTCTCGCGGATCACCGCCGGCAGCTTCGCCGCTTCGCTGGCGACGACCATCTGGGATCGCGGCGAGGCCGTGCACCAGACGCGGCTGGCCGAGACCATGGGGGCCACCAACCCGGCCTGGGTCGACGCGGTCAACAAGTTGCAGGCGGCGGGCATGACCCACCTCCAAGCCGTGGGGGCCGTCACCCAGCAGGTGATCAACCAGGCCTATCTGCTGGCGGCGCTGGACTTCTTCCGGGTCTCGGCCTGGCTGTGCGTGATCCTGATCCCGATGATCTGGCTGACCCGCAAGGCGATCAGCGGCGGCGGGGCTCACGCGGCGGCGGACTAGGTCTCTGCAAGCGCGACCTTCGCCGACAGCGGCAGGCGGATCGCGCAGCGCAATCCCTCTGGCAAGAAGCGAAGGTCAACCCCGCCGCCCAGTTCGCGCGGCAGACCCTGTTCCAACAGGCGCGAGCCGAACCCGCGCCGCGAGGGCGGGGTGACCGAAGGCCCGCCCGTCTCCCGCCAATCGACGAGGATCTGGCCGTCGCCATCTAGCGCCCAGGCCACGTCTACACGGCCGTCAGCCGTCGACAGGGCGCCATACTTGGTGGCGTTGGTGGCCAACTCGTGGAACGCCATGTTGACGGTGACGGCGGCGTTGGGACCGAGCCGGACGGAGGGTCCCGTCAGGGCCACGCGCGCTTGCTCGCCGGCGGGAAGGTGCACGCCGAGGGTGCGGCGGATCACATCCATCAGGTCCGCGCCGCGCCAGGCGCTGGCCGTCAGCAGTTCGTGCGCGCGCGACAGGGCATGGATCCGCGCCTGGAAGGTGTCGGCGAAGGCCGCCGGGTCTTGGGTGTATCTCAGCGTCTGGATGGCGATCGATTGTACGGTGGCCAGGGTGTTCTTGGCCCGGTGGTCCACCTCGGCTAGCAGCAGCGTCTGGCGCGCCTCGGCGGCCTTGCGCTCGGTAATGTCCAGGGTCACGCCGGCGAAGTGGACGGCGCGGCCCTGGTGGTAGGTCGCGCGCCCCCGGGCCATCACCCAGCGGACGGTGTTGTCGGGGTTCAGGATCCGGTACTCGAGCTCCAGATCCTCGCCCGAGGCGATCGCCTGTTGGATCTCGTTGTGGCGGCGCTCGCGATCCTCGGGATGCACATGTGCGATGACGTCGTCATAGTGTTCGAACGGGTCGTCGGGCCGCAAGCCGAACAGGGCGCGGCAGTGGTCGGAGACGGTGATGCGACGGGTGGCGACATCCATCTCCCAGCTGCCCAGCCGCCCCGCCTCGAGCGCGAACTCCAGCTGCTTCTGGCTCTGACGCAGCGCCGCGCGGCCGCGTGCGGCGATCATCTCGGCCCGCAGCGCCTGCTCGCGACGCGCGGCCTGGCGGCGCTGGCGAGCCAGGCGCACCGCCCCGTCGACCCGAGCCCGGAGCTCGCGCGCGCTGAACGGCTTGACCAGGTAGTCGTCGGCCCCTGCGGCCAACCCTTCGACCCGCGCCTCCTCGCCGGCCCGCGCCGACAGCAGGATGACCAGCAGTCCTTCCAGCCGCGTCTCGGCGCGCAGGGCGGCCAACAGGCCAAAGCCGTCCAGCCCCGGCATCATCACGTCGCTCAGCACCAGGTCGGGCGGTGGACCTCGCAGCGCCGCCTCCAGGGCCGCCTGGCCATCGGACACCGCCTCGACCGCGTAGCCGCCGGCTTCCAGCAGCCGTTTGACGTAGGCGCGCATGTCGGCGTTGTCGTCGGCTAGCACCACGCGGGGGCGGCCCTCGATCAGGCCGCCGAAGTCATCCGCCGCCTCGGCCACGCCCGATGGCGTCGCGTCCTCGACGTCGGGCAGCCATCGCATCGCCTCGGCGACGAAGGCTTCGGCATGGACGCTGGCGTCGGTCAGGGTTTGGCGGTTCGAGACTTGGTCGCGCGGCAAATGCGCCGCGCCCAGTGGCAGGCTGACCGTGAAGGCGCTGCCTTCGCCGAGTTGGCTGCTCACCGACACCGCGCCGCCATGCAGCTTGGCCAGTTCCTCAACCAGGGCCAGGCCGATGCCGCTGCCCTCGTGGGTGCGTCCGCCCTGGCCCTCGATCCGGTGGAAGCGCTCGAACACGCGAGGCAGTTCGGCCGCGGCGATGCCGACGCCGGTGTCCTCGACGATCAGCTCGACCCGACCGTCCACGCGGCGCAGGCGGACCGCGACCCCGCCTTCCAGCGTGAACTTGAAGGCGTTGGAGAGCAGGTTGAGGACGATCTTCTCCCACATCTCGCGGTCGACATTGACCGGCTCCGGCAGCGGCGGGCAATCGACCACCAGGGCCAGGCCCGCCCGCTCGCAGGCCGAGCGGAAGTTGCTGGCCAGCTCGGCGGTCAGGCCGGCCAGATCCGTGGGCTGGAAGGCGGCGCGGGATCGTCCGGCCTCCACGCGCGAGAAGTCCAGCAGCGAATTGACCAGCTTGAGCAGGCGCAGGGCGTTGCGATGGGCTACGGTCAAACGTTCGCGCTGGGCCGGCGGCAGGTCGCCGCCCGCCTCGAGCGCATCCTGGATGGGGCCCAGCATCAGGGTCAGCGGCGTGCGGAACTCATGGCTGACGTTCGAGAAGAACGCGGTCTTGGCCTGATCGAGAGCGGCCAGCATCTCGGCGCGCTGGCGGGCTTCCTCGTAGCCGCGGGCGCTGGCCAGTCCCGCGCCCACGGCCGAGGCCAGCAAACCGAGAAAGCCGCGATAGGCCTCGTCCAGCGGCAGGCGCGCGCTGGCGCCGACCATCAGCAGGGCCTGCGGCCGCGCCATGTCGGGCGCGGGGATGGGGAAGGCCAGGGCGGCGCTCGGAGATTCCTCGTAGGGACCGCGGGCTGCGCCGTGGCCGGGCTGTGGCAAGGTGACCTCGATCGGCTCCCGCGCCATCGCCAGGGCCTCGACCGGCCAGGGCGTGGCGGCGTCCTCGGCCAGAACCGCCGGCGCGATCGGATCGTCGGGCGCGACGCCGGCGGATCCCGCCAGACGGTAGGACCCGTCCAGGGCGTCCAGCGCGTAGAACAGGACGAACGGCAGGTCGAAGGCGTGCTCGCCGATGATCGCCAGGATGTTGTCGAACACCTGGCGGGTGGTGCGCGCCTCGGCCAGGCGGGCGTTCAGGTCGCGCAGCAGGCGCGCGCGGCGCTCGGCCAGCATGCTGGCGGTGGTCTCGGTGACCGGGTGGAACAGCCCGCCGATCCCGCCGCTCTCGTCGCGGATCGGGCTGAGCGAGAAGGTGAAGAAGGTCTCTTCCAGATAGCCGTTGCGGAACAGGAACATCCGCTGGTTCTCGAGGAACGAGGTCTCGCCGGCCAGGGCGCGGTGGAACGGTTCGCCGATCGCCGGCCAGGCCGAGGCCCAGGTCACGGTGTAGGGCTCGCCCAGCGCCTGCGGGTGGGCCGCGCCGCAGACCACGCGATAGCCGTCGTTGTAGATCTGGCAGTGCTCGGGGCCCCAGATGATGTTGATCGGGAAGTTCGAGGCCAGGCACAGGCTGACGGTGGTGCGCAGGCTTTGGGGCCAGGCGTCAATCGGGCCCAGTGGGGTCGTCGACCAGTCGGTCTCGCCGATCAGCCGCGCCATCTCGCCGCCGCCGGAGAGGAAGGCGGAGTCGCCCGCGACCCTGACGCCGTTACGACTGGTCATACCCTGGTCCGAGACCGGCCACGCCGCTCGAGGAGATGCTCGCGGCGACGGCCGATCCAGAAACCGTATCGACCGGTTTGGGGGCGGGCAACGTCAATGGCGAGCCCGGCCTAGACTGCGCGCGGAGCGGGAGCTGTCGAAAAACGACCACCATCACTGCCGGCCAAGGCTTTTCGGGCGTTATGACCTCCGAAGCCTGCGACGACGCGCCGCAGGGCGGCAGGGCGTTCGATGCTTCGTCATGAGCAGGGACGGCGCGGGCGCCCGCGATGACCAAAGTCTTTTGTCGCACCGGTTGCGACGCTTTCGCGCATTGGCCCATAGTGTGACTCCGGCGACTGTGGTTCCGCGCCCGAGGAGATCGATCGCATGAGTTTGCCGCATGATCCGGTCCCGCATGTTCTGTTGGCGGACGTGGATGGCCGTAGCGCCAGGATCGTGTTGGCCCAGCGCGGGTCTCCGCCGACCGAGATCACGACAGTCGAGTGCGCTAGCCAGGACCAGTTGATCGAGACCCTGGCCGCGATCCGCGCCGCCTTCGACGGCCCGGTCCTTGGCGCCGCTATCGCCGCGCCCGGCCCTAGCCTCGACGGCGTCATTCAGCTGACCCATTCGCCCATGCGCCTGGAGGCGGCGGTTCTGTCCGAACGGCTGGGCCTGAACCGCCTGCACCTGGTCAACAATTTCACGGCCAGAGCCTTGGCGGTGCCGCTGCTGGGACCGGACGCCATGGAGCAGATCGGCGACGGTTCCCCGCATCGGGACGCCCCCGCCGGCGCCATCGGGCCCTCCGCGACGGGTCTGGGCATGTCGATCCTCAACCCCGACGGCTTCGTCGGCTGGATGGCCGCCGCCGCCGAGGGCGGGCACGCGGACCTGGCTGCCGCCAACGACCGCGAGGCCGACGTGATCCGCGTGCTGCGCGACCGCCATGGCCACGTCTCGGCCGAGTGCGTGCTGTCGGGCGAAGGCGTGCTCGATGTGGCGCTGGCCCTGTCGACCCTGGCCGGCAAGCCCGAGCGTCCCGAAAATCTGGACGTGCTGCTGGCGGCCGCCCGCAATGGCGACCCTCAGGCCCGCGAGGTCTTCGCCCTGGTCTCGGGATGGCTGGGCGCGGTATCGGGGAACCTGGTTCTGATCGCCGGCGCGCGCAGCGGCGTCTACATCATCAGCGCGATCGTGCTGTCCTGGGGCGAAATGCTGGACCGCGCCATCGTCCGCGAGCGTTTCGAGGCCAAGGGCCGGATGGCCGCCTATCTGCGCGACGTGCCGTTCTATCTGGTCAACGAGCCGAACTGCGGCCTGCTGGGCCTGTCGGCGCTGTTCAACTAGAGCAGACGCGGCCGAACTGGCCGCCTCACACCACGTCGACCCAGTTGCGGTAGGGCAGGTTGAGGGCCGGGCAGGCGACTTCGCCGGTCGGGGCGTTCGACAGGGGCGCGATCATCGGGCCGCTGAGGAACGGGGCCTTCAGGCGCCGGCAGAGGTCCAGCTCCTTGAGGCTGTTGACCATGGCCACGCCCTGCCAGACCCGCTTGGCGCGGTACATGGCCGGATCCTTCAGGAAGCGGGCGATCGTCGCCAGTCGGGCGCGTTCGTCCGCGCCTTCCAGCACCAGGGTGACGCTGTGCACCGCGCCGGCCGGCAGGCTCTCGATGCGGAAGCCCGGGTCCTTCACGTGCAGGTCGATCAGCGAGAAATAGGGATTGAGGAAATTGCGGATCTGGCCGATCGCGCCGTAAGACGGCTCGCGCGGCACGTCATAGACGCTGGCCGCCATGCGGGGGCGCAGGCCGCGCGGAAACTTTTCGATATAGGACCGGTAGCTTTCGCGCACCGATGGCTTGATCAGCGACGAGAAGCAGAACGGCAGGAAGATGTAGCCCGGCCGTTGCTGGCTCAGCTGTTCCAGCGCCGAGTCCAGGCAGGCCTTGTCGCGGGCAGTCACGTCGGCGTCCTCGATCGCGCCGAAACCGACATTGTCCCAGGCTTGGCGCCAGTCGACGCCGCTGCCGACGAAGCGCTCCTTGGTCAGGTAGTAGATGCCCCACCAGCCGGTGTTCGGCGCCGAGACGTCCAGCAGTTCGTCGATGCCGCCCAGCGGCGGCTCCGGCTCGATCGCCGCCAGTTCCTCGGCCGGGGGCGCGCCCTCCAACGGGCCGCCCGGAGGCGCGATGCTGGTGACGGAGTCCGGCGTGATCTTGCAGACCCGCCCGGAGAACTGGCCGTCGTCTTCGCCGGCCAGCAGCGCCTTGAGGACGTCGGCATGGGTGCTGGCGAACCGCATGACGTCGGTCTGGTCGCCCTCGAACATCAGGAGAGCGACGTCGCCCGAGCCCTTTTCGCCGAACATCTTGAAGTGCAGGTCCCGCGCCAGCTTTTGCAGCTCGTGGGCGTCCAGCCGCATCGCGCGGGGATCGGCCAGCACGAAGGAGTAGGGGGCGACAAGGCCATAACGTCTCGGCCAGACCCACTCCGACTCCAGATAGGCGCTAGCAACCTTGGCCACGAGCGTGGCCATGGTTTCGGAATCGGCGAACCGCAGATCCTCACCGACGAAAATCTTCAGGCAGGCAATCGCTGTCATGGACCTAGGATGGCGGGTTTATTCTCTGAAATCCATTGGGAGTTGCGGTCCAGTCGTCGCGACCAGACGTCGCAAGCACGGCGAGGCCCGAGCGCGACGCGCCAAAAGCCTATGAAGCCCAGCGGCGCGACGGCCAGTGGAGGGCATCGCGGCCCAGATCGGTGGCGGACTTGATGACACGATAACGAACGCCTTCCTGGACGAAGCGGACGCCGATCTCGGTCTCGCTCCGCCAGACCACGGCGACCCGGTGGCTGAAGCCGGTGGCCGGATCGACCAGGACGACATAGTGGGGAAACGTCGCGCCCTTGCCGACCACGATCCGCGCGCCGCCTTCGGAAACGTCCGCAAAGGCGCATTTTCGCGCGACGGCGCCGTCGCCGACATAGACAGGGCTGTGGTCGTGGTAGCGGGGATGGACCCGACGGTYCGCGCCGTCCGCGCTGGAATCGATGATCGACGTCATGACCCAAACGCTAAGGCGCGGAGGGTTAATCGGCGTTATCGTTCAGGTTGCGGCGTGTTGTCCCACGCGAACAGCGCGTGGTCTAGTTTGAAGTCCGCGCTCCCCCGAAGGGGAGCGCGGTAGGCGGTTAGAAGCTCTTGCGGATGCTGGCGTAAACGTACCGACCATAGGGTTGGTACATCGCGCCGAGGTAGCCGTTCGACGACAGGGGCGGGGCCTCGTTCGTCAGGTTGCGCACGCCCAGCTTCAGGCGGGTGTTGGCCGCCCAGCCCTCGGTGAAGGCATACTGGCCGTAGACGTTCGCCGTGACCTGGGAGTCGATGATCCACGGGGCGCCAGCCGAATCCAGCAGAGCCGTCTCGTCGACGTCCGACAGGTACTGGGTGAACACGCCGATCGACATCTGATCGAGGCTCCAGGTCGCCGAGGCGGTCCACTTCCAGTCCGGCTTGCCGTTCTGACGGATGTAGCTGCCGCCGCCGTTGATCGTGGTGCCGGCGTTGATCGTGCCCGCCCCGCGCGCCGCCAGCAGCGCCGCGATCTGCGGCGAGGGCTGCTGGTAGAACTTGATCAGGTGGGCGCCGTTGACCGTGACGTCGAAGTCGCCGAACCGCGTGCCGTGCTTGCGCCACATCACGGCGACGTCCACGCCGCGGGCTTCCTGCGGCAGGGTGTTGACGTACTGATCCTTGACGTAGAGCACCGTGCCGACCGGGGCCAGGCCGGTGCCGGCGAAAGCCGCGATGTCGTCAGCCGTCGGATTGGCGCGGACGACGTTGGCGTTCGACCCGCCGCCGACCCGCTGCAGATAGTCCTGGATCAGGGCGTTGCCCTCGCCGAACAGGCCGACGATGCCCTTCTGCTTCACGCGCCAGTAGTCGGCGGTGATGGTGAACGAACCGAAGTCCGACGGGATGAACTTCGGCTCGAACACGAAGCCGAAGCCCATGGTTTCGGAATCTTCCGGCTTCAGGTCGGGATTGCCCGAGCGCTGCGCCTGGACGCTGAGCGTGCGGGTGCAGTTGCTGAAGCTGGTGATCCGCCCGGCGCGCAGGTCGGCCTCGCAGCGCACGTAGTCGGTGCGGGTGTTGGCGCGGGTGACGACGGTGGCGTTGATCTGCTCGAGGTTCGGGGCCTTGAAGCCTTGAGCCCAGGAACCCCGCACGCGGAAGCCGTCGACCAGGTCCCAGGCCACGGCGACCTTGGGCTTGGCGACCGAGCCGACGTCGCTGTACTTCTCGGCGCGGCCGGCCAGCTGGACCTCGACGCTGCGGACCAGCGGGATGCTCATCTCCGGCGAGATCACCGGCACGGCGAACTCGATATAGGCCGAGCTGACCTTGCGCGAACCCTTGGTGTCGGGCGACGGGCTGGTGCCGATCAGGTCGCTGCCATAGACGAGGCCCGTGACCGCGTTGGTGTAGGTGATCGTGCCGTCGACGTGGGCGTCGCGGTCGTCATGCTGGGTCTCGCGGCGCCATTCGACGCCGGCGGCCACGCCGACGTCGCCGCCGGGCAGTTGGAACAGGTCGGCCTTCGAGACCCGGAAGTCCCACGAGGCCAGCGAGCTGGTGCTTTCGCGGATGGACTTGATGCGGATCGCGTCGATCGCGGCCTGGCTGCTGGGCGTGGCGTCGCCGACGCTGGGATTGGCCACCGTGCCGCCGTTGAACGGGTTGTAGGCGTCGGGGGTCGACAGGGCGAGCTGCTTCTGCAGCGCCGTGGCGCTGATGCCGTCCGAGACGTCCTTGACCTTGGCTTGCGAGTACAGCAGCGCCGACTCCCACTTCCAGCCCAAGGCCTGGCCACGCAGGCCGGCCAGGAAGCGGGTCTGGTCGTTGGTGACGTCGACCCGCTGCTTGCCCGCGTCGACGAAGTTGTAGTTGTTCAGGGTCACGGCGAGACCGCCGGCGGGGGCGTTGATCCCGGCCAGCCGGTTCGGGTTGGCCGCGCCGTTGGCGAAGGTGACCGGACCGAAGGGGTTCCAGTAGTTGGAGGCGGGCGCGGTCAGCACCTGGGCCGAGGAGGTCGACACAGGAGCTTGGAAGGACCGTGTCTTGGCGTGATAGACGCCGACCTCGCCAAAGGCGGTGATGGTGTCGGTGATTTCGTAGTTGCCGCTGACGAAGACGTTCAGACGCTTCAGCGCCGGCATGACCGTCAGGTCGGTGGCGGCGGCGTCGTAGCGCAGGTTGCGATCCTCGCCCGAGGTGGCCAGTGCGCCGTCATCGATGCTGATGCCCGCGCCCACGGCGGCCAGGCTGCCCGGGTTGCTGGTCGGCTGGATGTGGAAAGCGCCGGCCGAGCTGGTGATCAGGCTCGTGCCGACCCGCACCGCCGAGGCGGCCGTGAAGCTGCCCCACGGGGTCAACGTAACGCGGCCGTCGAGCGTTGCGGCGCTGTCGAACCGCGTGCCGCTGAACAGGACGCGCTTGTCGGCCGAGGCGGTATAGGTCTGGTCCAGCGATCGCAGGGCGGTGCGCTTGTCGTAGCCGACATAGGCGGTCACGTTGCCGCGTTCGAAATTGTGGCCGAACAGGCCGTTGAACTCATATTCCTTGAGGTTCGCGCCCTTGGCGGCGCCGTACTGGGCCTCGACGTCGACGCCGTCGAAATTGTCCTTCAGCACGGTGTTGACCACGCCGGCCACGGCGTCGGTGCCGTAGATGGCCGCCGCGCCGTCGCGCAGCACTTCCAGGCGCTTCAGGCCCGAGGTCGGGATGGCGTTGGTGTTGTAGGTGAGGGTCGGCACCAGGCTCGTGCCGTCGGCCTGGCTGGTCGGGTGGGCGACCACGCGGCGGCCGTTCAGCAGCACCAGGGTGTTGCCCGAACCGAGGTTGCGCAGGTTCACCGAGCCGATGTCGCCGCGCGCCGAGTTGCTGCTGCCCGGCAGGTAGCTTGAGTTGTAGTTCACGTCGCCCATCTGCGGGATGGCGCGGAACAGGTCGTCGCCGGAGCTGGCGGCCACGGCGTCCAACTGCTTGGCGTCGACGACGGTGACGGGCAGGGCGGCGGTGGCCTTGGCGCCTTCGATGCGCGAGCCGACGACGACGATTTCCTCGACGGTGCTGTCCGGCGCGGCGGCGGTCTGGGCGACGGCTTGACCGCCCCAGGCCGCGCAAAGCGCCGAAGTCGCAAACATAGTCGCGCGAAGCGCTCTGGAGTTAGTCATAAAACAGTCCCCTCACTTGAAGTCTTCGCTTTAGACAGCAAATTCGTAAATACAACGTGTCGTCGTTATTACGTAATTCTTATAGATTGGTTGTGTCGCTGCTATCTATGCTAACTATTTCTGAAAGTAGATGAATCGCCCTAGTAGAGACCGACGTTATCTATTTCCATCCACAGCTTCTCGCCGCCCTTGCGGCCGCCCATGAACTCGACCTCGGTCAGGTCCGATCCGGTCCATTCGCCCTTGGCGCCGCGCTCGCCGGCCGGCTTGAGGGCCGAGAACGGGATCTCCACGGTCTTCCAGGCCGAGCCCGCCGCGAACGGCGCCGACCAGCGGCCGACCGACGTGCTGACGCCCAGGGCGTAGTCGCCGTCGCCGCGCACCTCGAAGCGCACGCCCTTGAAGGCGCGGGCGTCGACGGGCTGGATCGAGCCGCGCGTCAGCGGGATGATCACCCCGGCATAGGGGCGAGGCTTCATCGACATGCGGGCGTTGATCGACAGGGCGTGGCCCTGGTCGCCGCGCGCGATCACCTGGCTGACCTCGACGGTGCGATCGAGGCCGCCGTCCGGATCGTCGGTGCGCAGGGTGTCGAGGCTGGAGCGGCCGTCGGCGCGCTCGAAGTCGTCGATCGCGGCGGCGGCCGCGATCGAGGCCAGGGTCGTGGCTTGATTGGCCGTCATCGGCGGCGCGCCCGGGCCGAAGACCAGCTTGCCGTCGATCAGCACCCGGTCGGTCTTGCGCACGTCGCTGATCGTCTTCCAGGGCTCGCCCTTGATCAGGACGAGGTCGGCGCGCTTGCCTTTCTCGATCGTGCCGCGATCGCCCAGCAGGTTGATCACCTTGGCGCTCAGAGCGGTGCCGGCCATCAGGGCCTGCGTCGGCGTGAGACCCGCGCGGACCATCAGCTCCATCTCGTGCAGGGTCGAGACGCCGTGCGGCGTGCCGGGCATGCCCGCGTCGGTGCCCAGGGCGATGACCACGCCCGCGTCGTTCAGCGCCTTGGCGTTGTGCAGGGCGTTGTCGAACTTGCGGAAGCTCTGCTTGACCGTGGGGTTCTCGTCGGGATCGCGCGGCGGCTGGCCCGGCTTGACGGGTTCATAGACAGCCAGGGTCGGGGTGTCGGCGGTGCCGCCCGCCTTGAGGATGTCGATCGCCTCGGCGTCGAGGCGACGGTCCTGCAGGCTGTGGGTGATGACGTCGACCTTGGCGCGGCCGGCGACCTCGCCGCGATCGACGCTGACGGTGTGGGTGAAGACCTTCAGGTCGTTCTTGTGGGCCTCGTCGACCAGGGCGGTCAGGGTCCACTCGTCCATGCTGGTGTTGTCGGGCGCGACGCCATAGCGCCAGCCGTCGGTGAAGGCCTTGATCAGGTCGGGCTTGTACGGGACCAGCGCCCGAACCGCGGCGCGCGCCGCCTCGGGCGTGTTGACCCACTTGGTCGTGGCCGTGTCGGCCCAGTCGGCGCCGTGACCACCGGGCGTGCTCATGCGGGCCGCGAAGTTTACGTGCGGGGCGACCAGGGTCGACAGCCACTGGCGGCGCGGCGCGAACGACTCCGGCGCGGCGTTGAAGTCGCTGACCGTGGTGACGCCGGCCGAGACGTAGGCGGTGGCGATCTGCGGCGTCGTGGCGGGGACGCCGCCCGGCGTCCAGTGGGTGTGCAGGTCGAAGAAGCCCGGCAGCAGGGCCTCGCCCTTGGCGTCGATCACCTTGGCGCCGCGCGGCGCCTTCACGTTCGGCCCGACGTCGGCGATGCGGCCGTCGCGGATGATCACATTGGCCGGATGCGGCGCCGCGCCAGTGCCGTCGAACACCGTGGCGCCCATGATCGCGACCACGTCGGCATTGGCGGACTTGGCCGCTTGAGCCACCCCGAAGGCGGCTACGCCGAGGATCCCGGCCAGCGCCGTCGCGCCGAAAAAGCTGATCCGGACTGGCTTCATGATGGTGCGATCCCCTGACGTCGCGCACTGCGATACCAGACCGACGGGCGAGACCGCCGTTTCCGCCGGTCCTTCGCGAAACTTTTTGGATTTCTCGTGCGGCGACGCCGGAGGGGGCGAGGCGCTGGTTCGCGAACTTTTGGAAGGGGTCGGGAGTTCAGTGGTTTCGCGCCATGAGAGGGAGAAGATGTCCCGACCCATCGGTCCTCAGCCCGTTTCCGGCGACGAGGGCAGCACCCGAAGAATCGGCCTGCCCGGCTTACCGAGGCCCTGGACCGGCCGGGCTTCGCCCACATGGACGGCAGCTTGAGCCTGACGCCGCTGGAGGAGGATTTCACATGAAGCGCTACGCCTATGCTTGGCTGACCGGGCTGTTCTTCTTCATCTCGATCGTCGGYCACTGGGCCTTCGGCTGGTTCGCCTTCGTCGACGAACAGCGGAGCCTGCACCAGGCGCCGCAACTCGCGCCCTACCTGGTCGAGATGGGGCGCGACACTTTCGAGAACTGGCAGTCGGAGTTCCTGCAGCTGATCTGGCAGGTCGTCGGCCTGGCCTACTTCCTCTATGTCGGCTCACCGTCTTCGAAGGAGAACGACGACCGCTCCGAGGCCAAGCTGGACGCCTTGATCCGGCTGCAGGCCGGCGAGCGGGCCGAGGACATCATCGCCGAGATCGACCGCCGCTTCCTGCGGACAGGCGGTCACTCCAAGCCGCACGGCCATGGCGCGGCGGATGTCGTCGTCGGCCGAGAGTAGCGAGCCGGGCGCTGCCAAACGCACCGCCATCCGGGGGTTTGTGATCAAAAAGACATCACCGGCCTCGTCTTCACGTCATCGCTAAAGATGGGCTTGGCTACGGTTATGATATAACATACTAAGCCGCAGTTCGCTTTTTCTGGAGAAGCCAAATGCGGCTGCGTTCGATGGTGTTGACGGCGTCCAGCGCTGGAGTCCTGCTGGGGTTGGGCGCGGGTGCGCACGCCCAGGACCTTGGGCATTCGGTGTCGGAGGTGGTGATCACCGCCTCGCCGCTGGCCGGCGACCCCGATCGCTTCGCGACCATCGTCGAGCAGGTGAGCCGCGACCAGGTCCTCAGCAATGGCGGCGCCAGCCTGGCCGACGCTCTGCGCAACGTGCCGGGCGTCGCCGGTACGGGCTTCGCGGCCGGCGCCAGCCGGCCGGTCATCCGCGGCATGGACGCCCAGCGCGTGAAGCTGGCCGAGAACGGCCTCTCCAGCTCGGACGTCTCGGACGTCGGCCCCGACCACGGCGTGCCGATCGATCCGCTCGCGGCCCAGCAGATCGAAGTGGTTCGCGGCGCGGCCACCCTGCGCTACGGCAGCCAGGCGATCGGCGGCGTGGTCAACGTCATCAACAACCGCATTCCCATGAAGCGGGTCGACGGGATCCAGGGCGAAGCCACCACGGCCTATTCCTCGAGCGCGTCGACCGGCGAGGGCACGGTCAGCCTCGACGCGGGGCAGGGCCCGTTCGCGGTCCACCTGGACGGCTTCGGGCGTCGGGCCAGCAACTACGACACGCCCGACGGCGAGCAGCCCAACTCGTTCTTCCGCGGCAACGGCTATTCCGGCGGCGCGTCCTACTTCTTCGGCGACGACAGCCGGGTCGGCGCCAGCGGCACGCACTACGCGGCCCGCTACGGCATCCCGTCCGACGACACCTTCATCCGCATGAAGCAGGACAAGGGCGCGTTCGGCGGGTCGTTCAAGTTCGGCCAGGGCCTGCTGCAGCGGCTGAACGTCGACGCCGGCTACGCCGACTACACCCACAGCGAAATCGATCCCGAAACCAACGAGGTCCTGTCCACCTTCAACAACAAGGAGTGGGACGGACGGATGGAGGCGCTGTTCGGCGCGATGGGGCCGCTTTCGGCCTCGGCGCTGGGCGTCCAGTTCCAGGACCGCAAGTTCAGCGCCCTCGGCGAAGGGGCCGACTACCTGCTGCCGACCCACACCCGCAGCGGCGCGGCCTTCGCCTTCGTCGAGGCGCCGGTGGGCGCCCTGCAGTTCCAGGGCGCGCTGCGCGTCGAGCGGATCCGCATCGACGGGACGCCGGCCACCGGGATCGAGACGCGGCGCAACTATACGCCGTTCAGCGCCTCGGCCGGCTTCACCTATGATGCTTCTGACACCCTGCGCCTGGGCCTGACGGCCGCCTCGGCGGCGCGGGCGCCGGCCCAGACGGAACTGTTCGCCCGCGGTCCGCACGACGGCCCGGCGACCTATGAAACCGGCGATCCCGACCTGAAGATCGAGCGCGCCAACTCGCTGGAGGCCACCGCGCGCTACAAGCTCGGCACGGCCGGCCGCATCGAGGCCTCGGTCTGGGGCGCGCGCTTCGACAACTATATCTACGGCGCGCTGACAGGCAGCCTCTGCGACGAGGACGGTGTCTGCGCCGCTGGTGGACCTGGTGAGCTGAAGGAGCTCAACTACGGCCAACGCGACGCCAGCTTCTGGGGTGTCGAGGCCAAGGCCTTCTTCCCGCTGACCTCGATCGCGGGCGGCAAGCTGTCGGGCCAGGTGCTGGGCGACTATGTCCGCGCCAAGTTCTCGGGCGGCGGCGGCGACGTGCCGCGGATCCAGCCGGGACGCTTCGGCGGCGGTCTCGACTGGGACAATGGCGCCTTTGACGCCAGCTTCCTGGTGCTGGCGGTGTCCTCGCAGGACCATATCGGCGTGGCCGACCTGGCGACCGACGGCTACACCTCGGTCGACGCCCAGCTGCGCTGGAAGCCGTTCAAGGCCAAGCCGGGGATCGAGCTGCTGCTGGTCGGCCATAACCTCGCCGACGAGACGATCCGCAACGCCACCGCGCTCAACAAGGACTCGGTGGTGATGCCCGGCCGCGACGTGCGGCTGGTGCTGAGCGCCAAGTTCTGAGGCCGAGCTCCCTCGGCGGGCGTCGCCCCGCCGAGGGACCTTCGCCGACGTCTTCGACCTCTTGACGCCGGCCGAGCGCGACCTAACTCATCGCTTGCCGCCGGGCGTCCAAAAGGCTCGGCCTTGGGGCGTGCGAACGCCGCCCCTCATGTCCAACTTGCTTTCGAGGAGATGGAAATGAGCACCGTGTTCGATTTTTCTCCGCTTCCTGACTCGCTGCTCGACCAAGTCGAGGCGGCCGCGCCAAGACCGGCGTCCAAACCGCGCCAGGCGGCTTAGACGGTGGGGAGCAGGACGCCATGCAACCACTCTCTGTTTCGACCAGAAGAACGCCGCCATGGCCGGTGCGGCCGGCCGTCGGCTTTCTGCATCCGCTAGAGGTCGTCAAGGACGACGATCTGGACGCCGCCGCCAAGCGCGAGATCCTCGCCGCCTGGGCGTCCGACGCCAGCGCCGTCGAGGATCGACCAACCCAGAGATGGCTCTTGGGAACCCCCGCGCCCGTGCCGCTCAGCGAGGTGCTCGCCGCGCTGGGCCGCCTCGACCGCGCCGAGTCCTCCTGAGTTGAGGCGGTCGGCCGGCGCGGGGAGGGCCGGCCGTCACTTCGCCCGTGAACGCCTAGTTTATTCGAGAATGACCATGCCGAGTCTAATCGTCGTGGAGCCGGCCGGAGACGCGTGGGCCGTCCGCAGCTCCCTCAGCGACAATCCCATGCTGTATCGCACCGGCGCCCGGGCCGAGAGCATGGCCCGCGACCTGGCCCATCGCCTGGCCGACGCCGGCGAGCCCGTGGTCCTGGAAATCCGGCTCCGTAACGGCGCCTCGGCGGGTCGATTTCTCTTCCCGCCCCGGATCGGTGGCGCGATCGTTGCGGCTTGATCGGCGCGACTATCACGACCGCCCATTAGAGCATTTTACGCGGCGTCCGGGCGGATCCCGCACCGCCTCGCGTGCCGCGACGATTTAATTTTCAGAACGGAACGTTGAGAGAATTCAGCGGTTTGTCGCGACATCCACGCGAAGCGAAGCACGGGCGCGCGCCGCCGGCCAAGCCCCAGCTCAGGAGATGTTCGATGGCCCAGGACCAGCACTCGCAAGACCATTCGCATCGCGCGCCCTACCAGCGCCTGGCGGCGATGACGGTCCTGTCGTTCCTG
Organism: Caulobacter sp. P4_E5; assembly: GCF_056401555.1. Taxonomy (NCBI): domain Bacteria; kingdom Pseudomonadati; phylum Pseudomonadota; class Alphaproteobacteria; order Caulobacterales; family Caulobacteraceae; genus Caulobacter; species Caulobacter sp. P4_E5. The sequence continues at coordinate 491 of NZ_JBFUJD010000086.1, read as the reverse complement.
GCGATGTACGTCCTGATGTACGCCATGGTCGACAAGGTCTCGAACATCCATCCCAGCTTCAACCAAGCCTACATGGCCGGTCTGATGGCCGCGCCGATGGTGATGATCGAGCTGCTGCTGATGGGGATGATGTATCCGCGCAAGGGGCTAAACAGAGGGCTCCTGGCGGCCAGCCTGGCCGTCGGCCTGCTGTGCTTCGCGGCCATTCGCCAGCAGTGGCTGATCGGCGACCGCGAGTTCCTGCGCTCGATGATCCCGCACCATTCGGGGGCGATCCTGATGTGCGGCAAGGCCCCGCTCAGAGACCCCGAGCTCCGCCAGCTCTGCGCCGGCATCATCGAGGGCCAGCAGCGGGAGATCGACCAGATGAATGCGATGCTCGCCCGGGCGCGCTGAGGCCCCCTTCGGTCTAGGTGTCGCGCGCGGCGCCGCCATCCGCCACAATAGGCCAACCGACGCCTGGATCCCTCGCGCGAGGGATCCAGGCGTCG
>NZ_JBFUJD010000085.1:0-23677 GCF_056401555.1 Caulobacter sp. P4_E5 | reverse complement strand
CCTTCTATCCGCGTTCGCCCTATGCCGTGGCCAAGCTCTACGCCCACTGGATGACGGTGAACTATCGCGAGAGCTTCGGGCTGCACGCCTCGGCCGGCATCCTGTTCAACCACGAGAGCCCGCTGCGCGGCATCGAGTTCGTGACCCGCAAGGTCACCGACGCGGTGGCGGCGATCAAGCTGGGCCAGCAGAAGACGGTCGAGCTGGGCAATCTCGACGCCCAGCGCGACTGGGGCCACGCCCGCGACTATGTCGAGGCCATGTGGCTGATGCTGCAGCAGGAGACCCCGGACGACTACGTGGTCGCGACGGGCAAGACCTGGACGGTCCGCGCGATGTGCGAGGTGGCCTTCGCCACGGTCGGCCTGAACTATCAGGACCACATCACGGTCAATCCGAAGTTCCTGCGTCCGGCCGAGGTCGACCTGCTGCTGGGCGACCCGGCCAAGGCCAAGGCCAAGCTCGGCTGGGAACCCACCACGACCATGCAGGACATGATCGCCGAGATGGTCGAGGCGGACCTGAAGCGGCGCGCGGGAAAATGACCCTTGGCGTCGTCATCGGCGGCGTCGTCATCATCGGCGGCGGCGGCCATGCGAAGGTGATCATCGAGAGCCTGCGGGCCTCGGGCGAGACGGTCGCGGCGGTCGTCGACGCCGATCCTACGCCGCGCGAGGTGCTGGGCGTTCCGGTGGTCGGCGACGACCTGGCCCTGCCTGGCCTACGGGAGCAGGGGTTCTCCAAGCTGTTCGTCGCGATCGGCGAGAACCGTCTGCGCGAGAAGCTGGGCCGCAAGGGCCGCGAGCTGGGCTTCACCCTGGTCAACGCCATCCATCCCTCGGCCATCGTCTCGCCGACCGCGCGCCTCGGCGAGGGGGTCGCGGTCATGGCCGGCGTGGTGATCAACGCCGAAGCGCGGGTCGGCGACCTGGCCATCATCAACACCGGCGCGGTCGTGGATCACGACTGCCGGCTAGGCGCGGCCTGCCATCTGGGTCCGGCCTCGGCCCTGGCGGGCGGCGTGACCGTCGGCGAGCGGGCCTTCCTCGGCGTCGGCGCGCGGGTGATCCCGGGCGTGACCCTCGGCGCCGATACGATCATCGGCGCCGGCGGCGTTGTCGTGCGCGACCTTCCGGACGGGATCCTGGCGATCGGCGTCCCGGCGAAAATCAAAGGAGACCGGCCATGACCAGCCCGGCGAACACCCTGCCCAGGATTTCCGTCGCCGCCCCGCGCCTGGACGGCAAGGAGCGCGAATACGTGCTCGAATGCATGGACACGACCTGGATCTCGTCAGTCGGCCGCTTCATCTCCGAGTTCGAGAAGGGCTTCGCCGCCTATTGCGGCGTGCGCAACGCCATCGCCTGCAACAACGGCACGACGGCCTTGCACCTGGCCCTGGTGGCGCTGGACATCGGTCCGGGCGACGAGGTGATCGTGCCTAGCCTGACCTATATCGCCTCGGCCAACGCCGTGACCTATTGCGGCGCGACGCCGGTGCTGATCGACAACGATCCGCGCACCTTCAACCTCGACCCGGCCAAGCTGGAGGCGCTGATCACGCCGCGCACCAAGGCGATCATGCCGGTGCACCTGTACGGTCAGATCTGCGACATGGATCCGATCCTGGAGATCGCGCGCAAGCATGGCCTGAAGGTGGTCGAGGACGCGGCCGAGGCCGTCGGCGCCACCTACAACGGCAAGAAGTCCGGCTCGCTGGGAACGTGCGCCACGTTCAGCTTCTTCGGCAACAAGATCATCACCACCGGCGAAGGCGGGATGATCACCACCGACGACGACGAACTGGCCGCCAAGATGCGCCTGCTGCGCGGCCAGGGCATGGACCCGAACCGCCGGTATTGGTTCCCGATCGTCGGCTACAACTACCGCATGACCAACATCCAGGCCGCCATCGGCCTGGCGCAGCTCGAGCGCGTCGACGTCCACCTGGACGCTCGCGAACAGGTGATCGGCTGGTACGACGAGAAGCTGACGTGCCTGGGCAACCGCGTGATCAAGCCGTACGTCGCGCCGACCGGCCGCCACGTGTTCTGGATGTACACTGTGCGCCTGGGCGAGGGCCTGTCGACCTCGCGCGATCAGGTGATCAAGGATCTGGACGCCCTGGGCATCGAGAGCCGCCCGGTGTTCTATCCGATGCACGTCATGCCGCCGTACGCCCACCTGGCCAATGGCGACCTCGCCACCGCCGAAGCCTGCGGCGCCGACGGCCTGAACCTGCCGACCCATGCGGGCCTCTCCGAAGCCGATATCGACCGCATCGTCGCGGCGCTGGACCAGGTGCTGGTCTAGCCGATGCGGATCGTCCTGCTCTCCTCGATCGTGCCGTTCATCAACGGCGGGGCGCGCTTCATCGTCGAGTGGCTCGAGGAAAAGCTCGTCGAGGCCGGCCATGAGGTCGAGCGGTTCTATCTGCCGTTCACCGACGATCCGAACGAGATTCTGCACCAGATCGCCGCCTGGCGGCTGATCGACCTGACCCAGTGGTGCGACCGGGTGATCTGCTTCCGGCCGCCCGCCTATGTGGTGGACCATCCCAACAAGGTGCTGTGGTTCATCCACCATATCCGCACCTTCTACGACCTGTGGGATACGCCCTATCGCGGCATGCCGGACGACGCCAACACCCGGGCGATCCGCGACAACCTACGGGCTCTGGACACCCGCGCCATCGCCGAGTCCCGGGCGGTGTTCACCAACTCCCAGGTGGTCGCCGATCGGCTGAAGACCTTCAACGGCCTGGACGCCACGCCGCTGTATCCGCCAATCTATCAGCCCGAGCGCTTCACCCACACCGGTTATGGCGACGAGATCGTCGCGATCTCGCGCCTGGAGCCGCACAAGCGCCAAGCCCTGATGATCGAGGCCATGCAGCATGTGAAGACCGGCGTGAAGCTGCGATTGGCCGGCACGGCGTCCAGCCCCGAATACGGTCGCCAGCTGGTTCAGATGACCCGCGATCTGGGCGTCGCCGACCGGGTGATCCTCGAGGACCGCTGGATCAGCGAGGACGAGAAGGCGGAGATGCTGAAGGAAGCGCTGGCCATCGCCTACCTGCCCAAGGATGAAGACAGCTACGGCTATCCCTCGCTGGAGGGCGCCCACGCGCGCAAGGCCATCGTCACCACGACCGATTCCGGCGGCGTACTGGAGCTGGTCGAGCACGGCCGCAACGGCCTGATCAGCGCGCCCGATCCCCGGGCCCTGGCCGAGCAGTTCGACCGCCTGCACGCCGACAAGCAGGGCGTGGCCAAGATGGGAACCGCGTCGCTGAACCGCCTCGCCGAGATGAAGATCGACTGGAGCACCGTCGTGGAGCGGCTGACGGCATGAAAGTTCTGGTCGTCAACAACGCCGCCCCGTTCCAGCGCGGCGGAGCCGAGGAACTGGCTGACCACCTGGTCCGTCGTCTGAACGCCACGCCGGGCGTCCAGTCCGAGCTTGTCCGCGTTCCCTTCACCTGGGAGCCGGCCGAGCGGTTGATCGAGGAGATGCTGATCTCCAAGGGCATGCGGCTCTATAATGTCGACCGCGTGATCGGCCTGAAGTTTCCGGCCTATCTGATCCCGCACCACGACAAGGTGCTATGGCTGCTGCACCAGTTCCGCCAGGCCTATGACCTGTCGGAAGCGGGCCAGAGCCATCTCGATTTCGACGAGACGGGCAGGGCGGTGAAGGCGGCGATCCGCGCGGCCGACAACGACTGCTTCGCCCAGTGCCGCAAGATCTTCTGCAACTCGCCCGTCACCCAGAACCGGCTGATGAAGTTCAACGGCGTGGCCAGCGAGGTCCTGTATCCGCCGCTGAACGACGGTGAGCTGTTCACGGGCGGCGACTACGGCGACTACGTCTTCGCCGGCGGCCGGGTGGCGGCGGGCAAGCGTCAGCACCTGCTGATCGAGGCCCTGGCGCTGCTGCCGAACGGCCCCCGGCTGGTCATCGCCGGTCCGCCGGAGAACCAGGCCTATGCCGATCGTCTGCGCAAGCTGGTCGAGGACCTGGACCTGAAGGACCGGGTCGACCTGCGCTTCGGCTTCCACCCGCGCGCCGACATCGCCCGCTGGGCCAACGGCGCCCTGGTCTGCGCCTATCTGCCATTCGACGAGGACAGCGTGGGCTACGTGACCATGGAGGCCTTCGCCTCGGGCAAGGCCGTGCTGACGGTGACCGACTCCGGTGGTTTGCTGGAAATCGTCAGCCAGGACACCGGCGCGGTGGCCGAACCTTCGCCTCAGGCGTTAGCTCAAGTGTTGCATGGTTTGACGGCGGACAAGGCGCGCGCGATATCCCTCGGGGGCGCCGCGCGTCAACTCTGGCGCGACAAGAATGTCACATGGGAGGAGACGGTCCGCCGTCTTCTTGATTAAGCCACAAATTTTGGGTTGAAGGCCGGGTTAAGCTGAGATCCGCCCAAGTCTAGGAAGTGCGAGTGTTGTTGAAAACCTTGTCCGTTCGGTCGTCCGTCATCGCCATGGCCGTCGCCATGGCCGTGTTCGGTCGCGCCGAGCTCGCCCACGCCGAGACCTTGTCCGACGCGATCACCGCCGCCTATCAGAGCAATCCCAACATCCAGGCGCAGCGCGCCGCCATGCGCGCCCTGGACGAGAACTACACCCAGACCCGCGCGGCCTATGGTCTGCAGGCCAGCGCCTCCGTGGCCGAGAACTATGGTTGGCAGAAGGGCGCTCTGGAGCATAACGGAAGAGAAGCGGCCAGCCAGACGACCCAGCTGTCGCTCAGCCAGGCCCTGTATACCAATGGTCGCTATGCCGCGCGGCTGGCGGGCGTCGAGGCTCAGATCAAGGCCGCGCGCGAGAACCTGCGTCGCATCGAAATGGACCTGCTGGTCCGGGTCACCAACGCCTATATTTCCGTGCGCCGCGATCGTGAGGTGCTGCGCATCAGCCAAGGCGGCGAAGCTTGGCTTCGCAAGCAGCTGCAGGACACAGAGGACAAGTACTCGGTTCGCCAGGTGACGCTCACGGACGTGCAGCAGGCAAAAGCCCGTCTGGCGTCCGCCACCACCCAGGTCGCCAACGCGCAGGCGCAACTGAATGTCAGCGCAGCCTTCTACGCTTCGCTGATCGGCCACATGCCCGACACGCTCGAGCCGGAGCCGGACATCGATGGCCTGCCGGCCAGCCTGGACGAGGCCTTCAATCAGGCGGAGCAGGCCAATCCCAACCTCCTGGCCGCGGGCTATACGGAAAAGTCGTCGCGCGAAGGCGTCGCCGAGGCTCGCGCTCAACGCCTGTTTTCGGTCAGCGCGAACGCGGCTTACCGCAATGGCTCAAGCACGCCCTACTTCGGGCGTGGCGGCTTGCGCGAAGACACCGTCAATGCCGGGATCACCCTAAGTCAGCCCCTGTTCTCCGGCGGCCAGCTGAGCTCCGCCGTCCGCCAGTCGGTCGAGGAGAACAATCGCGACAAGCTGCTGATCGACGATGCGCGCCGCAACATGGTGCTGAGCGTCTCGCAGTACTGGGACCAGCTGGTCGCCGCCCGCAAATCGCTGGTCTCCCTCGAGGAGGAAATGAAGGCCGACACCAWCGCCTTCTACGGTGTGCGCGAGGAAGAGCGCTTCGCCCTGCGCAGCACGATCGAGGTCTTGAACGCCCAGGCCGAACTGCAGAACGCCCAGATCGGGTTCGTGCGCGGTCGGGCTAACGAATATGTCGGCCGCGTACAGCTGCTAGCCCAGGTCGGCACGCTGGAAGTCGGCAATCTGGCGCCGGGCGTCCAGTCCTACGACCCCGAGCGGCACTTCGAGAGGGTCCGCTACAAGGGCATGCTGCCGACAGATGTGATCGTCCAGGCCTTCGACAAGATCGCCCTGCCGATGGAGCCGAAGAAGCCCAAGGCCGGCGACACCACGCCGATCCGCCCGCCGTCCACCGACCTTCCGGCCAAGCCGATGTCCGCCGACAAGGTGACGCCGCCGCAGTCGATCAATGATCTGCCGAGCCTGAGCGACTCGCCGGTCGCCACCGCGCCGAAGGGCTAGGTCACGGGCAGCAGGTCGCGGATCATCCGCAGCCAGGCTTCGCGACCGAACGAGACGTGGCCGTTGCGCGCCGTGGCGGCCGCGAGTTCGGCGCGCCAGGCGTCGTCGGCGATCATCCGCGCCAGCTTGCCGGCCGCGTCCTCGATGCTGGCGTCGGCCCAACGGCCGGCGCGATAGATGGCGCCGTCGCCTTCGACCGGGATCAGGTCGAAATCGACCAGTCGGCTCGAGGCGGGGTCCATGAATTCGACGTTCGAGGACCAACCCGTCGCCAGGGTCGGCTTGCCCAGCCAAATGGCCTCGGCCAGCAACAGGCCGTAGCCCTCGGAGCGATGCAGCGACAGAACGATGTCGCTGCTGGCTGTCAGCGCGGCCATGTCGTCGGCGGACAGGCTCTCGGTCATCAGGCGGATCGACGGGTCGTCCGCCACTTGGTCCCGCAGCGCCTCGAACGTCTCGGGATAGAGATCGGCGCCGACGATCTTGCACAGCAACAGAGCGGGCTTGGACGCCATCGCATGCGCCCGTTGAAAGGCGCGCAGGGCGGCGTGGGGGTTCTTCCGTTGTGCGGTGGAACGTAAGTCGAAGGCCATCAGCACGACCACCGCGGCCTCGGGAAGGCCGAAGCGGGCGCGATCGGGCGCTGGGCGTGGATTGAGGTACAGCGGATAGGGCGCTGGCGAGACCTTCACGCGCGGGGGCGCGATCTTGCGGATGGCGTCGGCGGCGAACGCCGACGGCGTCCAGACCTCGTCGACGAGCGCGAAGGCGGCCTTCCACTCGGGCGGGACGTCTTCCAGCTCCCAGGCCCAGTATCCGACATGGCGACGGCCCTCCAGCGGACGCCCCTCGGTCTCGCGGACCCAGCGCAGCAGCTCCGGCGGATTGATGTGCGAGATCACCACGCCCCGTTCTTCGGCGGCGGGCGGCGGGAAGGCGGCCGGTAGGTCGACAGGGAAGCCGACCTGGGCGGACAGATCGATCGCGCGCGCGGCCAACCCCGCGTCGGCGAAACCCCGGGCCAGCATGCGCGCCCCTTCGCCGAGGCCGTGCACCGCGCCATGGAAGCCCACGACTGTGACGGGCAGGGTCGGCGGCAGGTTCCGGCGCTTGGCGCGACGACCGGCGCGCGCCTGGGCCGTGCGCTCCGCTTGCGCCTTGACCGCCGCGTCGAAGGCGTCGCTCACCGCCCTGAAGGTCGCGCTCGGTGCGCCCGCGGTTAGGTGCGCGGCTCGACGCACCGGAGCCGGCAGGTTTCGCCAGAGCGCGAGAAGGCGGGCTTTCATGAGCAATGTGTGCGGAATCGATCGCCGGACGGGCTGGATGACAGACCTATAGCGGCTCGCCGCGCGAGGACGCCACGCGAAAGGCGACCGTATGCTCGGTTCGATCGTGGCGCGAACTTGTCAGCGGCAGTGTTTCAATGCAGCAATTGGTTGTGAGCAGCCGTAAGGAGATCGCGTGTCGACCGAATGGAACGCTGGCTACGTCACCGACGTCAACTACACCTTTGGCTACTATGGGGAGCTGAACCCGCTCCGGTGCCGCCTTCCGCTTTTGATGGTTGGCCGGCACGCGCCGAGGATCGAGAACGCCTGTGAACTCGGCTTTGGACAGGGGCTTTCGGTTTCGATCCACGCCGCCGCCCAACCGGGGATCAACTGGTACGGCACCGACTTCAACCCGTCCCAGGCCGCCTTCGCCTCCGAGATGGTCCGACTAGCGGGAGCCGACGCCAAACTCTACGACGAGGCGTTCGCCGAGTTCTGCAGTCGCAAGGACCTGCCGGATTTCGACTTCATCGGCTTGCATGGCATCTGGACGTGGATCTCGGACGAGAACCGCGGCGTGCTGGTCGATTTCATTCGTCGCAAGCTGCGGCCGGGCGGCGTGCTCTATATCTCCTACAACACGCTGCCAGGCTGGTCGGCCTCGGCGCCGATCCGCCATCTGATGAAGCGCCACGCCGACGTGATGGGCGCGCCGGGGCAGGGGATCGTCGGCCAGACCGACGCGGCTCTGGGCTTCATCGATCAGTTCCTGGCGCTGGAGCCTCTCTACGCCAAGGCCAATCCCGGTGCGATGGAGCGGCTCAAGCAGGTCAAGGGCCAGGATCGAAAGTACTTGGCGCACGAGTACATGAATCGGGACTGGGACCCGATGTACTTCGCCGACATGGAAAGCTGGCTGGGCGACGCCAAGGTCGGATTCGCCAGTTCGGCCCACACGCTCGACAATCTGTACGACCTGAACATGACGCCGGCTCAGGCCGAGTTCATGCGGGGGATCCCCGACGTGTCGCTGCGGGAAACCATTAGGGACTACTGCGTGAACCAGCAGTTCCGGCGCGACTATTGGGTGCGCGGCGTGCGGGCCCTGGTGGGGCACGAGCAAGTCGCCGCCCTGCGCGAGGAACGGATCGTCCTGACCACCGCCAAGGAGGACCTGCCGTCAAAGGTGAGGGGGGTGATCGGCGAGGCGGGTCTGATCGATGAGATCTACCAGCCGATCTACGAACTCCTGCTGGACCACAAGCCCCATTCGATCCTGGAACTGGAAGCGCACCTCGGCGGCAAGAACGTCAACTTCGCGCAGTTGAGCTCGGCCCTGACGATCCTGCTTGGCCTTGGTGTCATCCAGGCCGCGGCCCCTGGCCAGGATCTCAGCAAGGCAAAGACCCGGACCCAGGCGCTGAACAAGGCGATTTCCCGCCGCGCCCTGTCGGTCGGCGACGTGGCCTACTTCGCGTCTCCGGTCACCGGCGGCGGCGTATCGGCGCCGCGGTTCAGCCAGCTGTTCTGGATCAGCAAGCAGAGCGGCGGCAAGACGTCCGACGACTGGGCCACCTTCGCTTGGCAGCTGCTGCAGGCGCAGAACCAGGCGATCATCAAGGATGGCGTGACCCTGCAAGGCGAGGATAATCTGGCCGAACTGAAGACAGAGGCCGCGCAATGGGGCGCGAAAATTCTTCCGGTCTGGACGGCCCTGGGTATCTAACGCCGCTTCGGCGCACGCGTTTAGCGGGAGTCGGGGACGGTCAGGCTCAACGGCGCTTTCCGGGCGCTCGCCACCGCTAGATTCGAAGCTCGCCTTGTTGGGGTGTGATTGTTAAATTTTGAAACCTTTTTGGACGTGATYGGGCTCCGTTCAAATGTAGTTTGCGGTGCGGCCGAAGAGGTGTGCGAAAATTCAGTGTTTGAAACCCTCCATTGGATTAAATCTTCCGGAGATTAATCTTCTCTGGAGAACTCTATAGATTGGCGACACTCTGACGCCCTCTCGCGCTGCCGCTCGTTGTGGTCGATATTTTGACTATTGATGCGGGAATCTGAAGGGGGCTTTGCAATAGCGGAAGTTGCAGGGCGAAGTCACGACGAAATGTCGGATTCTCGTAGCAGGGCGGTTGCGAAACCCGGCCGGTTAAGGTATAAAGAATAGGTCTACCCACAAGACTTCCCATTAGCCCCGCCGGTGACCACTTTCGCCGGCGGGGCTTATTGCATCTGGGGTCTGGGTGTTCGCGGCGAGACGAACGCCGCGCCGGGGCGACGTTCCTCAGCTTTCTAAATCCGGTCTTCCGGCGGCGGCGGCTCAAGCCGCGTCAGGTGCGGGCCGTGAGTCACCGGCTGGCGCTCCAGGATCTGGCGGACTTTGCGCACGGCGTTCGAGGCGCGGCTGCGGCGCTGGCGCCAAAGCAGCAGGGTCATGGCGCCCAGGGTGGCGCACAGGAAGGGCATGGGCCCCAGCAGCCACACGGCCGCCGCCAGGGCGAAATAGTAGGCGCGGACGCCGGCGTTGAACGCCGACAGGGCGGGGTTAAGGATGCCGCCCGCCGCTTCGGCGTACTCGGCCAGGATCGGGGGCGGGGCCCACATCGGCGCGGCGCCGATCGCGGCCAGGCAGTAGTTCATCTGGCGGATCGACCAGATGAAGTCGAGCAAGCCCCGCGCCAGGGCTACCAGCACCAAGCCCAGCTTGACCTGGAACATCAGCGGCGTGGTCTTGGCCAGCACGGCCAGGCCCTCGACGCTTTTCCAAGCGCTGTCGCCGCCGAACAGCACCCCGGCCGCGGCGGCGATCAGGATCAGGTTCGACGAGGCGAAGAAGCTGGCCGAATTGATCGCATGGCCCAGCAGTTGGCCGTCCAGCAGCGCGATTTCCCGCACCGCCATCTCCTGCATCCAGCGACGACGGATCACCGTCATGTCGGTGTTCAGCACGCCGCCGCCTTCGCCCAGCCGCTTGAGCATGGGCTCGTACAGCAGCCAGCAGGCGGCGAAGACGGTCAGGACGATGGTGTCGAGCAGATGCATGGTCGAAATCTAGCCGGACGCGGAGAGTCGGAAAACCAGGTTCATTTTTTGTTTGGCGCATGGCGGGCGCCGAAACCGCCCACACTTTCGGCTGCCATGCTCAGTCTTCAATGATCAGACTATTACGACCGGTGTCCTTCAGGACGATCGCGCAGATCAGGCCCAGGGTCATCACTCCGGCGACATAGAGATAGAAAGTGCTCTCCATCTTCTGGTGCTTGAAGGCCAGGGCGACCATCTCGGCCGTGCCGCCGAACAGCACATTGGCCAGGGCGTAGGGCAGGGCCACGCCCAGGGCGCGGATATGGGCGGGGAACAGCTCAGCCTTCACCACGGCGCTGATCGCGGTGTAGCAGGACTGGAAGGCGACCCCGGCCAGGATCAGGGCCAGGGCCGTGGTCACCGAGGTGGCGTGGCTGATGCCGGTCATGATCGGCCAGATGGTCAGGGCGCCGCCGCCGAAGGCCACGATCAGCATCGGCTTGCGGCCGACCTTGTCCGACAGCCAGCCGGCCAGGGGCTGCATCAGCATGAAGGCGATCAGGCTGAGCGCGCTGACCTCCGAAGCCTGGCCCTTGCTGAAGCCCGCGGTGTTGACCAGGAACTTCTGCATGTAGGTCGTGTAGACGTAGAAGGTCAGCGAGCCGCCGGCCGTCAGGCCCATGATCAGCAGGCTCTCGCGCGGATGGCGGCGGACCAGCGGCACGATCAGCGAGACGAAGAACAACACCAGAAACAGCGCGGCCAGGATCTGACCGGGGCGAGCCAGCGGCCCGGTGGTGACGCCGGTTACCCCGGCGGCCACGGTCAGCAGCAGAAAGAGGCTGGCGGCGGCCACCTGGCCGCGGGACAGGGTCTCGCGCTGGGCGGGAGCCTTGAAGGCGATGCTTTCGTCCAGCCCTCGGCGGATCCAGAACACCACCACGGCCAGCAGGGCCCCGATGGCGAACGGCACGCGCCAGCCCCAGGCCTTCAGGTCGGCTTCAGGCAGGCAGCGCTGCAAGACGATCAGCACGCCCAGGGCCAGCAGCTGGCCGGCGATCAAGGTCACGTAGTGGAAGCTGGACCAGAAGCCGCGCCGGGCCTTGCCGGCCATCTCGCTCATATAGGTGGCGCTGGCCCCGTACTCGCCGCCGACCGACAGGCCCTGCAGCACGCGGGCGAATAGGAGGATGGCCGGGGCCCACAGGCCGATGGTCTTGTAGCCGGGGGTGAGGGCGATGATCAGGGCACCGCCGCACATCAGGGCCACCGAGGCCGACAGGGCTGCGCGGCGGCCGGCGTGGTCGGCGTACATGCCCATCAGCCAGGCCCCGATCGGCCGGGCCACGAACCCCAGGAAGAACACCGCCGCCGCCTGCAGCAGCTGCACGGTCTGGTCGCCCTTGGGGAAGAAGGCGGGGGCGAAATAGAGGGTGAAGGCGGCGTAGGCGAACCAGTCGTACCATTCGACCAGGTTGCCGGCCGAGCCGCCCAGGATGGCCTTGGCCCGGGCCAACGGCGACAGGCGCGTGCCCCCGTTGTCGGATGCCGCTTCGGCGGTCGCCGTCATGGTGGTCTCCCCTCCCGGTTCGGAGGGGAGCTTAGGCGAACGCCGGTCTAGGGCAAGCGCTCGAACGCGGCGCTAGATCCTGCCGAGCAAGACCAGGATGATGATGATCACCAGGATCAGGCCAAGGCCGCCGCTGGGGAAATAGCCCCACGAGCGGCTGTGACCCCAGGTGGGTAGGGCGCCGACGAGGGCCAGGATCAGAATAATGATAAGGATGGTGCCGAGCATGGTCCGAAGTTTCCTCCAAATCCCACGGTCGCCACCGTGGCGACGCTGGGGTCAGGTCTTCGGAATACCTAGCGGCGCTTGTCGGTTCCGCGCTGTTTGGTTCCCGCTAGAGGGGCGTGTCTTCGGCTTTTCTCAGACGGAAGGCCCACAGCGCGCCGATCACGCCGCCCTTCACGCGCGGCAGCAGCAGCAGGGTCAGGACGGCCAGCGGGATCAGGGTCAGCGGCGCGACCAGCAGCGGCGAAGCCTGCCAGATCCAGGGCAAGAACAGCAACGGCGCCACGAACAGGTGGCCGACCAACAGGATGGTGAAATAGGCCGGACCGTCGTCGGCGGGATAACCGGCCAGCTCGTGGCCGCAAGCCTCGCACTCGGGGTCGACCTTCAGATAGCGCATATACAGCCGGCCGTCGCCGCAGTTGGGACAGCGGTGCAGCAGGCCGCGCTTGAGGCCGGTAAGCAGCGGTGACGCGGGTTGGGACACGGACTGGGACTCTGGCATGGCGCTCATATGCGCCTCCCGGCGCGGCGAGAAAAGGGCGACCAGCCGTCGCACGGGCGACGTTTTGTCCATGTCGAAAGTAAGTAACGGTGAACCGTTTCTCGGATTTGACCTGGATCAAACCGTGCAAACGATGTCTCGCTCGGTTTCTGGAATAGTCCTGGTTAATGAAGACTGTATTTCAGAGCGCCGCTTCCGAATAGAATGCCCTCAATCTGGGTTCGGAACCGCCGTGATGTCATGGCGTTGATCGCGTGTGCTGAGAAGCGAAGCGAAACATGACGCCAGACCCCGACACGCCGTCCAATGAAACCTCGAAACCGCCCCGCCAAGGCGAGGCGGTCTCCAAGGCCGAACACGCCGTCCGCCAGGCCCCGGAAGGCGCCGTCGCCGCGCACGAGAAGCGGTCGATCGGCGCCGAGACCTCGCGGGAGGAGGACGCCTAGTTCTTGGCGTCGCGGGCGGCGCCGGCGACGGCCTTGCCGGCGGCCGAGACGTCGCGTCCCGCGCCTTCGATGGTGTTGCAGGCCGAGACCAGCAGGGCGGTCGCGGCGGCGGCGAGGACGATCATCTTGCGCATTAAAAGCTCCAGCTTTGAGGCGGCGGGACCTTAACCGCGCGCCGCGCCGGGCTTCAAGAGGCCAGGCGCGGCTTGGGGCTTCTTAGCGTCAGCGCGCCCGGCGGACCGAGCTGTAGCGATCGTTCTGCTTCTTGGGCAGGCTCGCCGCGTCGTAGTCGTAGCGCCAGCACTTGCCCTGATAGTAGGCGTGCTCGCAAAACTCCCAGGCCCCGCGCGAAATGCGCATGGACGAGACGCGGTCGTTGAAGCCAAGCCGCGACAGGTCCGGCGCATCGCCGCGCAGAGGACGGGCCTCGCCGCGGAAGCCGTCGTGCTCGAACAGGACGACCTCGCCGCCACCGCCCCAGCGGCTGCCGCCACGCCGGTCATGACGCCAGTCATCGCGTCGTTGGTCCTGGCTATCGTCACCATGATGGTCGTAGCCGCCGCCGCCACCATGATGGTCGTCGCGAAGGGGCTCCTGGGCAACGGCGGCGGTGGTCAGGAGCGCCACGGCCCCACAGGCGATCAGGAAGGCGATCTTGCGCATGTCCAGGCCTCCTAGCGCACGCGGCGGATCGAGCTGATCCCGTCGTTCCACTCGCGCGGCAGGATGGCCTGGTCGGCGTCGAGACGGCTGCAACGGCCCTGGTAGTTGGCGTGCTCGCAGATCTCCCACCGGCCGCCGGCGCGACCGACCTTGATCGACGAGGCCCGGTCGTTGAACTTGACGGCGCCGAGATCGGGCATGTCGCCGATCACTTCATAAGCGCGGCCTTCATAGTTGGGGTCTTCGAACATCACGATGTCCGCGCGATAGCCGCCACCCGGACGACCGCCGCCGTAGCCACCGCCGCCGCCATTGTAGCCRCCGCCACCGTTCCAACCGCCGCCGCCGCCGGGGTTGTTGAAGCCGGCGCACTCCAGGCGACCGTCACGGTTTTCCAGGCCTTGGCTCCCGCAATCACGGGCGCGGGCGCTAGACCATTCCCAGCCGCCGCGACCGCTCTGGCAGCGAGCCCAGACTTGGCCATTGAAGGCGGTGATATCGCGGCACGAGCGGGTGTAAGAGCCGCGCGGCGGATCATCGTACTGGCCGTTCCAGCTCGGCGCCTGGGCCGAGGCCGCGCCGGCCAGCGACAGGGCGGCCAGAGAGAGGACGGTCTGGGCCGCCAGGGCGAAGGTCTTGTGCATGTCGTTTCCCCACCAGAAAGCTTCGTTGTGAAGCCAGCTAGCCGCTCGCCAACTGAACGGCGGCTGAACGGCCCAGCTTAACCTTCAGCGGCCGCCGGGGCGATAGTCCACCCTGACGTGTCCCTTCAGCTGCGCCTCGGTGAACAGCACGGGCTTGGTCTTCATGGCCACGAACAGCGGGGTCTGGTCGGCATAGTGCGGCGAGGTCTTGTCCAAGGTCGCCGAGCCGAACTGGTGGATGCTCTCCGAACGGAGCTGTCCGGCTTTGTCCCAGGTGACGAACATGATGAAGGTGTCGCCGCCGTCGGCGGTGGTCGTGCCGTCCTTCTGCGGGATGCCCCACACCGAGCGATAGGTGTCGGCCGCGCCGTCGATCGGCAGGTCGACGCTTCCACGCCGGATGCGGTTGACCTGACCCCATTCGGGGTCCAGGCGGCCGAAATGGGTCTTCAGCGTCGTGATCGCCGCGCGCAGGCTGTCGATCGGCGCGGGGGCCGGGTCGCCGTTCACATGGGCGAACAGGATCGGCTGGGTCATCAGCGCCGCCAGGGCCGCGCCGCGATCGTGGACGTCGGCCTTCCTGTCCCAGGCTCGGAGGATAGCCTGAGCCTTGGCCAGGTCGGCGTCGCCCTTGGGATCGATCGCCGTGACCTCGCGGACCATGTCCATGACGCTGGAGCGGTCGCTGAACGCCACGTCGAACTTGTGGGCCCGGAAGCTGGCGTCGGTGATCGCGTGGTCGGTCCCGAAGGTTTCTAGCGCCCGCCAGGCGCGGTTGGTCATGTTGGTCTGCAAGCCCATCGAGGCCGGGAAGTCGGCGGGCTTGAGATTGTCGGCGTCCTCGCTGGCCCGGAACGGGCTGTTGTTGGAGTTGAACACCAGGCCCGATTTCGGATTCCACAGCTGCGGGCTCTGCTCGACGGGGCGATAGCCCTGCCAGACCAGGTCCGAACGATCGCCGGGCAGGATCCCCGCCCAGTCGGCGGCGACCGTGCGGTTCGGGTACTGGCCGTTGTGGACGAAGCCGATGTTCCCCGCCGCGTCGGCATAGATGTAGTTGAGGCTGGGGATGGCGTGGGTGGCGATGGCGGCGCGCCACTCGTCCATCGTCCGCGCGTGGTTCAGCCGCCAGTACTGCAGCGGCTGGCGCCACTCGCCCATGCCGGCATAACGGATCGCGAAGACGCCATGGTCGGTCTCCAGCACCGGCCCATGGACCGAGCGCAGCACCGCCTTGCGGACGGGCAGGACGATGGGGCCGAGCAGCTTCACACGCAGGGTGACCCAGCGCTTGTCGAAGTCCTTCCACTGGCCGTCCAGCCGGTACTGGTTCTTGTTCTTGGGATTGAGGGTCAGGCGGTAGACGTCGACCAGGTCGGGCTTGGACACGGTGTTGGCCCAGCCGAGTGTGGCGTTGTGGCCGTGCAGCATGAACGGCGCGCCGGGGAAGAAGCCGCCGGCCACGTGCCAGCCCTGGCCGCTCTCGACCACCGCCTCGTACCAGGCGACGGGACCGGTATAGGGCTGGTGCGAATTGACCAGCAGGCGGGTGGCCCCGTCGGCGCTACGGGCGGGCGCGGTGGCCAGGCCATTGGAGCCCTTGGGCGGAGCGCTTTCGGTCGTTGGCGAAGTCAGCTGCTTCAACTCGCCGTCCAGGCCGTAGAAGAACGGCTGCTTGAACACGAAGCCGGCCTCGACGTCCTTGCCGGTCAGGGGCAGGAAGCCCGGCTTGAGCTTTTCCGGATGTTTGGCCGCATAGACGCTGACCCCGTCGGCATAGGCCTCCATCAGCTTGCGCAGCTCGGCGGGGAGTTCGTCGTAGTGGCGATCGACGGTCGGCCAGACGTCGAGCAGGGCCGAGACGTAGTCGGTTGGCGCGGCGCTCGCGCCCTTGCTGCGGGCCAGCACGCCACGCGTGGCCAGCGCCACGTCCTGCAAGGTCTCGAAATCGTCCTCGCTCTGGGCATAGGCCAGGCCGAAGGCCGCGTCGGCGTCGGTGCGTCCCAGCACGTGCGGCACGCCCCATTCGTCGCGGCGGATGCGGACGTCGTAGAGCTTGGCCTTGGCCAGGATGGCTTGCCGGTCCGGCGCCTTGGGCAGGCTGGCGCGATCGACCGCCACCAGCGTCGCGGCCGCCAGCACGACCAGCGCCAATAGCGCGCCGGCCCCGCGCAGGATCCACTTCAGCATGCTTGTTTCCCCCCGGCCTCCCCGGCCGTTCTATTCGTTATCGCCGATCATGCGCGCAAAGCCGGGCGGCGCGATAGGGCGACGCTACGGAAGGCAGTTGACGGCGGGATCTGTCACCGGTGTCATGGCTGCAACGTCCGGTTACGGGACGCATCGGAGAGGAAGCCCATGGTCTTCGCCTGGAACCGCCGCGCCTTGCTGGCCGCGGGCTTGTCCGTCGCCGCCGCGCCGGCCTTGGCCGCCGACACCCGGCCCGAGCCGATCGCGCTGTGGCCGGGCCCCGCGCCGGGCGGGGAACGGGTCAAGGCGGTCGAGCGGCTGGATCCCTACACCATGGCCGATGGGACGATCGACAACAGCGTCCTGGGCGTCACCCGGCCGACGGTGTCGATCTATCCGGGCGCGGGAAGCTCGCCGGCGAGGCTGGCGGTGCTGGTCATCCCGGGCGGCGGGTTCCGCAAGGTGGTCGCCGACAAGGAAGGCCACGCCATCGCCCGCTGGCTGGCGGGCGAGGGGATCACGGCGGGAGTGCTGGTCTACCGCATCCCCAGCGACGGCTGGAAGGCGGGCATGGACGCGCCGTTGCAGGATGCTCAGCGGGCTTTGCGGATCCTACGCGCGCGCAGTGGCGCGACCTTGGTCGGAACCTTGGGCTTCTCGGCCGGCGGCACGCTCGCGGCGGCCCTTGCCTCGCGCGGCGGCGCGCCGCTGTATCCGCCGGTCGACGCCCTGGACGCCATGGCCTCGCTGCCGGACTTTATCGGCTTGGGCTATCCGGCCCTGAATCTCCCCCGCGTGGGTCGGTCGGACTCGCCGTTCCGCAAGTTCACGACGCCGACGCGAGCCTTCCTGTTCCACGCGATCGACGACACGCGCGTCTCGATCGAGAACAGCCGCCAGGGCGCGGCGGCCATCCGCGCGGCGGGCGGGACGGCCGAGGAGCACGAATACGCCACCGGCGGCCACGGCTTCGCCCTGACCTCGCCGCCCGGCGCGCCCGCGGCGGCCTGGGCGCCGGCATTCCTGGCCTGGGCGCGGGCGCTGAAATGACTTCCCGAGGATGACGGCGATGTAATGATAACGTCGTTCGCTGGAGGCCATCGGCCTGCTACCAAAAGCGCCACAGCAAGGGAGGCGCGCAATGGCTCGCAAGCATTTGGTTTCGGTTCTGGCCCTTCTGGCGCTCAGCGTCAGCGGCGCCGCGTTCGCCGAGGTCCCCGCCAACATCGCCAAGGCGCTGGCCGATCCGTCGCGCCCGGCCGCCGACAGCGCCCGCGACGCGGCGCGCCATCCGGGCGAGATCCTGGCCCTGGCCGAGATCAAGCCGGGCGCCACGGTCGTCGACTACGTCATGGGCGGCGGCTACTTCACCCGCATCCTGTCGGGCGCCGTGGGTCCCAAGGGCACGGTCTACGCTTTCCAGCCCACCGAGTTCATCAAGTTCAAGGCCCAGTACGGCGAGGATCAGAAGACCACTGTCGCGGCCCTGGCCAACGCCAAGGCCCTGACCGGCCCGATGACGGCGCTGGATCTGCCCGACAATGTCGACGCGGTGATCACCGTCCAGAACTATCACGACATGCATCTGAAGCCGTTCCCGGTCGACACGGCCGCCAAGGCCAATGCCGAGATCTTCAAGTCGCTGAAGCCGGGCGGGGTGTTCCTGGTCGTCGACCACGCCGCCATCGCCGGCTCGGGGATCGGCGCGGCCGACAGCCTGCACCGCATCGACGTCGCCGCCGTGAAGAGCGAGGTCGAGGCCGCCGGCTTCAAGCTGGAAGCCGAGAGCCCGCTGCTGGCCAGCGCCGCCGACCCGCATACGGCCAGCGTGTTTGATCCCAGCATCCGCGGGAAGACGGATCAGTTCATCTTGAAGTTCAGGAAGCCGAAGTAACTTTAGATGCTCAAACAGCGTGTCATCCCGGACGCGCTCGCGCGATCCGGGACCCAGGGCAACCGCACTGCATTGGCCCCTGGGTCCCGGCTCTCCGCTTCGCTGCGGCCGGGATGACACGCGATTTGAGGCAATGAGGTCGGAGCCTTACGACGCCCGCGCCTCGGCGCCCATGAACACCACCTTGGCGCCCTTGTTGACGGCCGAGCCCAGTTCGGCCGCGTCCCAGTTGGTCAGGCGCACGCAGCCGTGCGAGGCGCGCTTGTTGACCAGCTTGGGGTCGGGCGTGCCGTGGATGCCGTAGGTGTCCTTGGTCAGGTCGATCCAGGTCGAGCCGACCGGATTGTTCGGCCCGGCCTTGATGGTCAGCTTGCCCTTGGGCTTGCCGAAGGTCAGGCGCGACGGATCGTAGGTGTAGGTGGGCCGGGGCGCCAGGGTGCGCACCGCCCATTCGCCGGACGGGGCAGGGCGTTCGGTGCTGCCGACCGTGGCTGGATAGACCGCCAGCTCGACGCCCTCCTTGTCGAAGGCGCGAACCTGGCCCAGGGCCTTGTCGATCTCGATGCGGTCGACCTTGCGGTCCAGCGTGTCGGCGCCGGGCGCCGTCACCATGATCGTCGTCCCCGCCGCGCCGAAGTCCGCGCCGGGATTGAGGGCCTGCAGCAAGGTTTCATCGACGTGGAAGCGTTCGGCCAGCATCTCAAGCGGGCTATGGTAGTTCATGGCCGGCAGGGCGGCCATCGCCTCATAGTCTTCCTTGGCGACGGGCGGCGAGAACGGGCCGGCCACGTCTTCCGGCGTGATCGTGTAGTCGACCAGCACCGGGCCGTTGTCGCCGGCGGTCAGGGTCTCAACCAGCTTGGCGTCGATCTCGCCATTGGCGGGCAGGTCGCGCGACGCCTGGAAGGCCTGGATCGCCAGCTTCAGATTGGTCCCGTCGCGGCCGTCGATGACGCCGGGCGAAAAATGGGCCCGGTCCAGCAGGGTCTGGACTCGGACCAGCAGGTCGCGATGCGCGTTCGGATCGGTCGCGGCCGGGTCGAAGGTCGCGCCGTTGATCGCCTGGGCGATCGGGGAGGCGGCGGCCACGGCCGGGGGCGCGGGGACCAGCGGCGTCTGGACGGGCGTCTTCTGAACGGTCTTCGCGGGAACAGGCTTGGCCGGTGGCTTGTCGTCACAGGCGCACAGGGCCAGGACGGCGATCAGGGCGAAACGGGAAACCAGGCCGGTCATGCAATCTCCAAGCGGAACGAGTCTTCCGTCTCAAGCCTTGAGCCATGGCGAAGTTCCACGAACGTGAGGGATCCGATTGAAGGCGTTGCGCCGTTTGCTGTGGGGCTTGGGACTGCTAGCGCTGGCCGTCGGCGGCTTCTGGCTGTGGGTGATCTGGCCGCCATGGGAGCAAGCTGGCCCGCCGTCACCGACCCCCGCCCAGCCGCGTGACGTGGCGGCCTACGCGCCGCCGCAGCACGTGCCTTCGATCGACCCGCCGTCAGCCCTGACGGCCCTATCCGGCGCGCCGGAGTCTTGCGACGCCGGCGACGCGCCCGAGACCGCCGCCGCCGTCAACGCCGCCTCGCTGTCCACCCTGATCTGGTCGCCGTTCGGCAAGCCCGAGACCGGCTGGGAGATCTACGCCCCACGCATCGCCGCCGAGATCGGTACGACCTGCGCGCCGGGCTCGAACGGCTTTGCTTCGGCCCTGGCCCGCTGGCAGGGCGCGCATGGCCTTCAGCGGACGGGCGTCGTCGATCCCGCCGTGTTCGCCGCCATGCTGGTGCGCTGGCATTTGGCGCGGCCGTTCGTACGGGTGAACCGCGAGGGAACCTGCCCCGGCGCGCCGCTCGACGCCAATCTGGCTCAGGCCGATCCCAAGGAGAGTTATGGCGGCAAGGCCATCCGTTTGCGGCCCGGCGCGCTGGACGCCTACCGCCGGATGGTGTCCGAGGCGAGGGCGGCGGGCGTGCTGCGCCGGCCCGAGAGCCTGATGATCTATTCCGGTTTCCGCAGCCCCGACGCCGACGCCCAGCGCTGCGCGCGGGACAACAATTGCCAGGGCCTGATCCGCACCATCTGCTCGGCCCACCGCACGGGCTTGGCCATGGACGTGTTCATCGACGCCGCGCCGGGCTTTGGTCCCGACTCCTCGGCCGACGCCAACCGGCTGGTGATGAGCCGCTCGCCGCTCTATCGCTGGATGGTGGTGAACGCGCCGCGGTTCGGCTTCGTCAACTACGCCTACGAGCCCTGGCACTGGGAGTGGACCGGCGAGCCGCTGCTGCCCGGCGTGCCGATCGCCAGCCTGCCCCAGGCGGGCTCGGAGCCGGTTATGGAACCTCCGGGAGGCTCCACTTCGAAAACGCCGGCCGCTGCTTCAGCCGCGCGTAATAGGCGTTGAGCGCCGGCCATTCCTCGCGCGCGATCGGGCTATGCAGCCAGCGGTGAACCGACAGGCCCAGAACGATGTCGGCGATGGTGAAGTGCTCGCCGGCCACATAGGCGCCGGTGTCGACCAGTCGCGCGTCCAGCAGGCCCATGGCCGTGTTCCAGGCCACGACGCTGGCCTCGATCTGCTGGGGATCCTCGAAGCCCGGGAACTTGCGCACCAGGCCCGCGAAGGCATAGCGCCAGGCCGTGTTCAGCTCGGTCGCCTGCCAGTCCATCCACTGGTCGACCAGGGCGCGCGCCCGGCGGCCGTCGGGGAATAGCGGCGTGCCCGCCGCCACATAGCGGCAGATGGCGTTGCTCTCCCACAATGGGCCGTCCTCGTCGATCAGCACCGGTACGAGGGCGTTGGGGTTCCACTGCAGGAACTTCGGATCGTTGGTGGGCGAAAAGCCTGCGCCCCAGTCCTCGCGCTCATAGGCCAATTCCAGTTCGTCCAGGGTCCAGAGGACCTTGCGGACGTTGATGGAAGAGGTACGTCCGAGGACCTTGGGGATCGTCACCGGGTCATCCAGGGCTTGGACTTGCCGGTCGGCGCGACGGCGCTGGCGCGCTCGATCTTGCCGGTCGAGGCCTTGGCCCCATGGCCGTGCTTGCCCTGGGCGGCCTTCTTCAGGCGCAGGGCGCGTTGCATCGGCGTCTCGTCGTTCGACGCTTCGGAGGCCGGAACTTCGGGTTTATCGGTCATAGGGGCGATGTAGGCCTCGAAAGACGCCTTGAGAAGGCCGCGCTTGAAGGTCAGTCTGGAAAGATGTCGCGCCGCCGTTCGGTTCCCCTCCTGATCGCTTTCGCCGCCCTGGTCGGGAGCTCTGTCGCATGGGGGGCTCACGCCCAAACTCGTCCCCAGACCCAGGTCCCGCCCAAGGACGAGCCCAACGCCGTCTCGCCGGTGCTGATCATGCCGCCGACCCTGCCGCCCAAGCTGGTCTCGACCTATCCGGCCGAGGGCGAGACCGTCGTGCCCGGCGTGCTGATCCTGAAGGTCTCGTTCGACCAGCAGATGTCGCCCAGCGCCTGGAACTACGCGCCCGCGCCGGGCGCCGAGCCGATGGACTGCGTGAAGACGCCGCGCCTGCTCGGCGACCAGAGGACCTTCGTGCTGCTGTGCCGGGTGTTGGCCAACAAGACCTATGGCGTGACGCTTAACGCCCAGCGGCCCGGCGGCTTCGCCAATCTCGGCGACAATCCGGCCCAGACGGCGGCCCTGACCTTCAAGGTCGATTCCGACACGCCGATCACCACCGTCCGGCGGGCGATGGAAGCGGCCAAGCTGCAGCCGGACCAGATGCCGGTGCAGGACGCGCCGATGGCGGTGGCGGTGAGCGCGGCGAAATAGCGGCGACCGCCGCACTGGTCGAATCTAAATCCCCCGTCATCCCGGGCGGCGAAGCCGACCCGGGACCCAGGGGCCAAGCGCAGTGCGGTGGCCCCTGGGTCCCGGCTCTCCGCTGCGCTGCGGCCGGGATGACAACGTAAATCAACGTGTTGGCCAGATGGCGTCACCGGACGCTCACCCAAGCGCCTAGCGCGCGCGGCCGCCTTGGCCCATCATCTTCCGATGACGGGGGAATCGGGCGGGCGCGACTGGACGGGGGCTGACCTCGCGGTGGTGGTGGGTGACTATGTCGCCCAGCTGGAGAAGACGCTCGCCGGCAAGCCGGTCGACCGCGCCAGCCACGACCGCACTGTCCGCTTCGTCACCGGCAAGTCGGACATGCCGATCACCTGGAAGCAGGGCGAGATCTCGGCGGTGCTGTCGCTGATCGGCCTGCCGATCCTGAAGGACCAGCCGCCGCGCTGGTCGTATGACGAGGCCCTGCTGGAGGCGGTCGAGGAGCAGTTGGCGGCCAAGCCGGCCCTGCTGGTCGCCGCCGTCCGGCCCGCCGCCCTGTTCTACGCCCCGTCGGCCGTCGCCCTGATCGAGACCGCGCCGCCTCGGCCGATGCCGATGGACGAGCGGCTGATCCGGATCATCCAGCGCTTCGACATGTCGGCCCGCGAGGCCGACGACCGCTTTCTGAAGGGCCTGGGCGTGGCCAGCATCGTCGCCCACGAGGCCCGCCGCCTGTCGGACCGGGGTCGCCCCGACCTGGCCGGCCAGATCCGCCCAGCCCGCGCCGGCGACCCCGACGGCTGCGACGTGGTCAGCTTCGGCCTGGACGAGATCCCGCGCCTGATCGTGGTCAAGACCACCCTGGCCGGCGAGGTCGCGCCGTTCGGCCTCAGCCACGCCGAGTTCGCCCTGGCCGAGGCCCAGCCCCACGCCTTCCGCATCCGCCGCGTCTACGACCTGCTGGGCGAGGGGCGGTTCTACCGGCTGAAGCCGCCGTTCGGGTGAAGGTGGGTTCCGGGCGCGGCGATCGTCCGCGAGGGGTGGTGAGCGGACCGTGGAATTCGCCGGTCATACGCGGAACCCCTCTCTCTATGAGAGAGGGATTTCGAACGTTCGCCAACGGTCGATCGCCGCTTCACCCCCTGTCCGGGTTCCCGCCAGCTTCCGCCCCATCAAGAAAGGCCAGGGCCGTATCGATGAGCCCCGGCGCGTCGGACATCTCGTAGTGGGTGACGCCCGGCAGGATGGCCAGCCGATGGCGGACCATGCCTGCGCCGTCCCAGCCCGCGTCGCGTAGGCCGCCGCCCAGCAGTTGATAGAAGCGGACGATGTGGTCCATCTCGAACATGTCGCTGTCGCCATAGACCAGCAGCGTGGTCGGCTTCAGGGTCTTGACGTCTTCTGACCAGTCGTAGGGCGTGCGAATAGCCTCGCCCATGCGC
>NZ_JBFUJD010000084.1:0-23759 GCF_056401555.1 Caulobacter sp. P4_E5 | reverse complement strand
TCCGGAAACCCCTCTCTCATAGAGAGAGGGAGGGGCCCGCCGCGCAGCGGTGGGAGGGTGAGAGGTTATAGTCTCTCAGATCGAAGCGCTGCTATCCGCGTGGAGCCCGTGAGTTCGATCTGGACCCCGGCCTTCGCCGGGGAGGGCGGGGTTTGGGTGGCGAGGGACCATGCCGGCCAGCGTTGAAACCTCTCACCCTCCCACGCCGGAGGCGTGGGCCCCTCCCTCTCTCTATGAGAGAGGGGTTCCCAGCGGAGGCCTACCCGGCGTTCGCCATGTCCTCGGACGCCGTGGTTTCGTCCGAGCCGTGCGACCAGCGCTTGAGGATCGGCGACAGGGCCAGGAACATCACGCCCAGCGCCATGGCGATCCCGCCGATCCAGTTGAACACCGTCAAGGCGCGGGCTAACGCCAGGGCTGGGTCCAGCACCTGACCGCCGACGGTCTCGGTCGCCGTCAGGCCGGCAATGAAACCGCCGACCGTGTTGGCGATCGACACGGCCATGAACCACACGGCCATCACGAACGAGACCAGGGCGGCCGGGGACAGCTTGGTCATCTGCGACAGGCCGACCGGCGACAGGCAGAGCTCGCCGGTGGTGTGCAGCAGGTACATCAGCAGCAGGAAGATCAGCGGTGTGCGAAAGGCGCCGTCGGCCAGGGGCGCGCCCAGCTGCAGCACCAGGAAGCCCGCGCCGACCTGCAGCAGGGCCAGGCCGAACTTGACGATGGGGTTCAGGTCCTTGCCGCGCGCGCCCAGCCAGGTCCACAACCAGGCGAAGACCGGAGCGAAGATCAGCAGCCAGCCCGAAGCCAAGGCCTGGGTCTGGGCGGCGTTGAAGGTGGTGTCGATCCAGAAGGTCGCGCTCCGGTCCAGGCCGATGGCGGCGAGCTGCTGCGGCGTGGCCAGGGTGATGGCGCCGCCCAGCAGCCGGACCGGCTCGGCGACGAGGTCCAGCTGGACATTGGTGGCGGCGTACAGGTTCAGCGACGAGCCGGCCTGGTCGAACAGGGTCCAGAAGATCACCGCGCCCAGGATTAGGAACAGGGCCAGGGCCAGGCGCTCGCGCTCGACCTTGCCGCACTTGGCGAACATGAACCACAGGACGTAGCCCAGCGAGCCGACCATGCCAGCGACCAGGATGCCGCTGACGGCCGCCGTGCGCCGGACCAGGAAGAACACCGCCACGACGCCGGCCAGGGACAGCAGATAGATCAGCGTCTCGCGGCTCAGCGGACCCAGCACCGGCTGGCGCAGCCGCGCAGGATCGGGCGGCTCGGCCTTGCCCTGCAACAGCGGCTTGCCCAGCATGAACACGACGAAGCCGGCCAGCATTCCCAGGCCCGCGAGGCCGAAGCCGGCCCACCAGCCGACCGTCACCCCCAGCAGACCGCACAGCAGCGAGGCCCAGAACGAGCCCAGGTTGATGCCATAGTAGTAGAGGGTGAACCCCGGATCGCGGCGCGGGTCGCCCTGCGGATATAGCTGGCCGACGATGGTCGAGATGTTGGGCTTGAGATAGCCGACGCCGATGATGATCAGGGCCAGGGCCAGCCACAGGACGTTCAGATAGACCGGGTCGCGGTCGGCGACGTCCAGTCGGTATTGGCCCTTGGCCAGGACCTTGGGGATCGGGGCGGCGGCGGGCAGGCCCTCGACGACGAAGTCGCCGCTCTTGGCGGCGGCTACCGCATAGGACTTGTCGCCGACCATCAGCCTGGAGATCCGGCCCTCGCCCCGGCCGTCGGTGCCGAAGTCGTAGGTGTGGCCGCCATAGGTCAGGGTCTGGGTGGCCGGCTTGCCCTCGATCGCCATGGTCAGGTGGCCGGCGATCAGTAGCAGGGCGCCGAAGATCACGGCCTTGCGCGTGCCCAGATAGCGGTCGGCTACGAAGCCGCCGATCAGCGGCAGCAGATAGACCAGCGAGATGTACGCCCCGTAGTGGGCGGCCGCGGTCTTCGGGTCGAACAGGAAGTGCTGGGTCAGGTAGAAGATCAGAATGCTGCGCATGCCGTAGTAGGAAAACCGCTCCCACATCTCGGCGAAGAACAGGACCAGCAGGCCGCGAGGATGGTCGCGCAGCAGCTGCATCAGCACGGGGACGCCCGTCGCCAAGGTGACCAGGACGCCCATCGCGATGACGATATTCATAGAGCAGCCTTGAGGTTCGCGCCGAACGTGGCGGAGGGGAACGAGATCAGTTCGGCGTCAGGACGAGCGTGGTCGGTTTGTCGGCCAGGGGCAGGGCATAGGCGCCGCGCTCCAAGGTCGCGCCGTTCGGGCGATAGGGATGCGCGCCCGGCGTGGTGGCTTCGATGAGCAGCCTGGCCGTGGAGGTCGCGGGATCCCGCGCCGCCAGGGTCAGGGTCAGCTCGCCGGTGGCCGGCTTGAACTCGACCGCGTCGATCTTGCCGGCTTCCAGGGTCAGCCAAGCGCCGGCCGGCGCGACGAACAGGCGGGTCCGGGCGCCGTCCCGGGGCTCGATCCGCACGACTCCGGCCTTCTGGGTGACCTTGCCGCCGAAGCCCAGCCAGCCGAACGTTCGGTGATCGACCAAATAGGTCGCCGCCGCATAAGCGTGGCCGAAGAAGCCCATGCCGTAGTCGCCGCTGTAGGCGTCCCACGACATCATGTCGGGGGCCGAGTGGAACGCGGCCGACGAGAATCCCGCCTGGTCGATATTGGTGATCCCGCCCATCAGGCCGCCATAGGCCACGCGCAGAAGATGGACGTCGGCCGGATTGGCGCGATAGGCGTCGAACAGCGGCACGGCGTTCAAGGTCGAGCCGTAGTGGTGGATCTGCCGCTCGATGCGCGGGACCTTGCCGCCATACAGGAAGTCCCAATACCGCCGGGCGTTGCCGTTGTAGCCCCAGCTAGGGATCGTCGGGTCGTAGGCCAGGATGACCTCCCGGGTTTCGTCGGCCTGCTTCTGGTGGCCGAAGAACCGCATCCAGGCATAGACCTCGGCCTGGCCGGTCGAGTCCCAGGCCATCTCGCTGCCGAACGGGTAGGGCAAGGTCTTCCAGTGGTCGGCCCGGCCCTTCATCAGGGTCTCGAGTTCGTCGGCCTTGGCGGTCATGCCCTCGCGGCGCAGGTCCTTGAGGATGTCGACGAAGACGTCGCCCTCCATCTGGCCGAACTGGGCGTAGTAGGGGGCGTCGCGCATCATCGCCACGACGGTGGCCTGGGCGTGGTCCAGGTACCAGCGCCAGTCGTGCGCCTTGACCAGGCCCTCGTGGTTGCGGGCCAGGCGGTAGAGCACCCAGTGGGCGATAGCGACGTGCGGGTAGTTGTAGGAGCGGCCCAGGTCCTCGGAGTCCTTCTTCGACCACGAGGCCCAGGTCTTCCAGTCCAGCTTGGGATCGTAATAGGACGGCAGGGCGGCGGGGTCGTAGTAGAAGAGGCTCTTCCTGACCGCGCCCGCCTGAGGCCCGTCGGCGACCTGCAGCCGGCCGACGATGGTCTCGTCGACCATGCGCTCCAGCTTGGCCAGTTCGCCGGCGTCGGGATTGTCCAGCTGCTTGACGAAGGCCGCCACCCAGCTGCCCGCGCCGCCTTCGTCGCTGAGGCCCGCGATCCAGACCCGTTGGTCCTGGGTGACGATCCTGTCGGCCTGGCGGTCGTAGGTCATGACGCTGGGGCCGCGCTTGAACGGATCGGCCGGGTCGTCGAACCACTGCTTGGTGGTCGAGAACCGGCCAAGGTCGGCCACTACCTGGTCCAGCGGCTTGGTGATGAAGTAGGGGATCGCCTGCACGGCGCCGTCGGCATAGGTGATCGCCAGGGTCGCCCGACCCCAGCCCGAGGCCCGCACCGCGTAGCGCGACCAGCCCGACCCGCTCTTGACGGGCGTCGTCGTCAGCGCCCCGGCCGGGAAGCTCTCGATCCGCGCTACCGGCTTGGGCGACTTCAGGAACAGCGAGAGATCCTGGTCGGTCGGGGCGACATAGCCCGGGATCCCGACGGCGACCGGACGGCCCTGGGCGACCAGGGTGTCCTCGATCGCGCGGATCGACGGCGCGGTGACCAGGCGCAGTCCGATCGTCCGGCTCGCGCCCGGCGCCAGGGTGAAGCTGGTCGGCGGGTTCCAAGGCTGGCCGGCGTCCTTCCAGTCCTGCTCGGCGAAGGCCTTGCTGGCCACCGTCCAGTCGTAGAAGCCCTCGGCGGTCTGGGCTCGCTTGCCGCGGTCGGTGAAGATGTCCTTGCCCGGCGCATCGGGTCGCGCCTGCTGGATCGGGCGGTAGGCCTCCAGCGACGCGCCCTTCTCCGGCAGGACCAGCAGCACCGGGCCCTTGCCATTCAGGCGGGTCACCTGCAGGTAGCCGGCGTCGCGGCCGATATAGGGGTCGACGAAGCTGGCCTGGGCGTGGGCTTCCTCCAGCGAGCGGTCGGTGATGATGTTGTCGAACACCATCGGCAAGCCCAGGCCGCCGACTTCGACGGTCTCGCGGGAGGTGTTGGTCAGGATGAAGCGCAGGACCAGCGCGCCCTTTTCGGCGATCCAGCGCCGCTCGACCCGCAGGGGCGAGCCCTCGCCCAGCGAGGCGGTGATGTCGGCTGCGGCCAGCACGGCGCCGCCGGCGGGCAGGGCGCGGATCGGCCGCCGCTGGTGGGCCGAGCTGAAATCGCGCCAGGGACCGCCCGGGTTGCGCAGCCGCAGGTGGATATCGCCGACATGAACATAGCCGTCGCCCTGCCGCTCGGCCTCGCGCCCGCCCGGAACGAAGTCGAAGCCGGCCTCGGCCGCCGGCGACAGCCGCGCCAGGGTCTGGGTGTCGGCGCGAAGGTCCAGCTGGAACGGTCCGGCGCGATGGGCGGTCTTGGCGATCGGCGGAAACACCGGCTTGGCGGCCGCCGGCGCCGATTCCCGCGCGCGCGCCACGCCGGCGACGTCCAGGCTCAGCGGCGTGGTGGCCAGCAGCAGGACCGCCAGGGCCAGGGGGCGAAGGTTTCTCATCGACGTCTCGTCTTTCGCGGGGCGGACGCGGTCCGCGGATCGGCCGCTGGCCTGGACGGGATGCGGGCGCCGGTTCGGGTCAGCACAACTGCTCGGCTTCGCCTCGTCAAGGAAATTATACAGTATATGATCTTGCCACGCTGCCGCCGTCCAGATTGACGAACGAACAGCGTCACCCTAAGATCGTATACATTATCAAGTTGGGATAACGCGATGGCCACCCGCCGGGATCTGATGCTCACCGCCGCGGCGTTCGCCGGCGCGACCCTGCCGATCTCGGCCTTCGCCAAACCCCGCACCGCGCTTCCGACCAAGGCCCAGCCCCTGCCGCTGTCGTCGGTGCGTCTGCTGCCGTCGTCCTATGCGACCGCCGTGGAGGTCAACCGCGCCTATCTGCTGCGTCTCAGCCCCGACCGCCTGCTGCACAACTTCATGACCTTCGCCGGCCTGCCCGCCAAGGGCGAGCTCTATGGCGGCTGGGAGGCGGACACGATCGCCGGCCATACCCTGGGCCACTACTTGACCGCCCTGGTCGTGACCTACGAGCAGACCGGCGACGCCGAGTGCCGCCGACGGGCCGACTACATCGTCGCCGAGCTGGCCCGGGCCCAGGCCAAGCGCGGTACGGGCTATGTCGGCGCCCTGCAGCGCAAGCGGAAGGACGGCAAGGTCGTCGACGGCGAGGAGATCTTCGGCGAGGTCATGAAGGGCGACATCCGCTCGGGGGGCTTCGACCTCAACGGCTCGTGGTCGCCGCTCTATACCGTGCACAAGGTCTTCGCCGGCCTGCTGGACGTCCACCGCGCCTGGGGCAACCCGCAGGCGCTGGATGTCGCCGTCGGCCTGGGCGGCTATTTCGAGCGGGTTTTCGCGGCCCTGAACGACGAGCAGATGCAGACCCTGCTGGGCTGCGAATACGGCGGCCTGAACGAGAGCTACGCCGAGCTCTATGCCCGCACCCGCGACCGCCGCTGGCTGGTCGTGGCCGAGCGGCTCTATGACCGCAAGGTCTTGGATCCGCTGGTCGCCCAGCAGGACAAGCTGGCCAATTTCCACGCCAACACTCAGGTGCCCAAGCTGATCGGCCTGGCGCGGCTGTACGAGCTGACCGGCAAGCCCCAGGACGCCGACGCGGCGCGGTTCTTCTGGCGCACGGTCACTGACCACCACAGCTACGTCATCGGCGGCAACGCCGACCGCGAGTACTTCTCGGCCCCCGACACCATCGCCGCTCACATCAGCGAGCAGACCTGCGAGCACTGCAACACCTACAACATGCTGAAACTGACCCGGCAGCTCTATAGCTGGCGGCCGGACGGCGGGCTGTTCGACTACTACGAGCGCGCCCACCTGAACCATGTGATGGCGGCGCAGAACCCGAAGACCGGCGGCTTCACCTACATGACGCCGCTGCTGACAGGGGTGGCGCGCGACTTCTCGAACCCGGCCGACGACCCGTTCTGGTGCTGCGTCGGCACCGGCATGGAGAGCCACGCCAAGCACGGCGAGTCGATCTTCTGGGAAGGCGAGGGGACCTTGCTGGTCAACCTCTACATCCCGGCGCAGGCCCAGTGGAAAACGCGCGGCGCCGACCTGAAGCTCGAGACCCGCTATCCCTACGAGACGGACTCGAAGCTGACCCTGACCCGCCTGGACAAGCCCGGACGGTTCGCCATCGCCCTGCGCGTCCCGGCCTGGGCGGGCAAGGGCGCTAGGGTCAGCGTCAACGGCGAGGCCGTCGCGCCCGAGATGGCCGGTGGCTATGCCCTGGTGGACCGCAAGTGGCGGGCGGGCGACGTGGTGGCGATCAGCCTGCCGCTGGACCTGCGCCTGGAAGCGACCCCCGGCGACGCGACCACGGTAGCGGTGCTGCGCGGGCCGATGGTGCTGGCCGCCGACCTCGGGCCGGTCAGCGAGCCCTGGAAGGGCGTGGATCCGGCCATGGTCGGCGACGCGGTGCTGGACCGCTTCCAGCCCATCGCGTTGGAGAAGGCCGTCTATGTCGCCAAGGGCGTCATGCGGCCGACCGACCTGACCTTCACGCCGTTCTACAGCCAGTATGATCGCCGCGCCGCCGTCTACTTCAAGCGGTTCACCGAAGGCGCCTGGAAGACCGAGGAAGCCGCGTTCCTGGCCGAGCAGGCGCGGCTCAAGGACATCGCCGCGCGGTCGGTGGACGTCATGCACCTGGGCGAGATGCAGCCCGAGCGCGACCACAACCTGACCTCCGAGCTGTCCTATCCGGTGGCCTATCGCAACCGCAACGGCCGCGACGCCCGCTCGGGCGGCTTCTTCGAGTTCGACATGAAGGTGCGTCCCGGCCCGCTGATCCTGCAGGCGACCTACTGGGGCGAGGAGCGCAAGCGCGACTTCGACATCCTGGTCGACAACGTCAAGGTCGCCACCCAGCGCCTGGAGGCCGACCATCCGGGCAAGTTCTTCGACGTCGAATATCCGCTGGCCGAGGCGCTGACCAAGGGCAAGACCTCGATCAAGGTGCGGTTCGTCCCGCATGAACGCAATACGGCCGGGCCGGTGTTCGGCGTGCGCCTGTTCACCGCCCAGCCGGTCGCGTGAGGAGCGTGGTCATGCGGCGCAGCGGACTCTTCGACACGGTGGTCCTGTGCCTGGCGGCGGTGACCATCGCCACGCCCGCCCTGGCCGCGGCCCGACCAGTCGCCTCGGCCGACAAGCGGTTCGCGGCGATCTCCACCGCCGAATACGCCTGGCGCAAGACGCAGTTCGGCCCCAGCGAGGACGCGCCCAAGTCCGAACGGTTCAAGCTTCCCAACGTGGGTCCGACGGTCCAGGCCGAGCGGCTGGCGCGCTGGACGCAGGTGTCCCGTGAGCTGGCCGAACTGCCGGTCGCCAAGCTGTCGAAGGCCAACCAGGTCAACTACGCCGTCTACAAGGGCCAGGTCGACGCGCTGCTGGCCGAGCAGCGTTACCGCGACTACGAAAAGCCGTTGAACGCCGACAGCAGCTTCTGGGGCGACCTCGCCGAAACGGCGCGTGAGCCCTTGCGGACCGAGGCGGACTATCGCGGCTATCTGGCGATGCTGCAGGACATTCCGCGCTACTACGACCAGCAGATCGGCAACATGCGCGCTGGCCTGGCGCGCGGCTTCACCCCGGCCCAGATCACCCTGCTGGGCCGCGACGCCGGCGTGGCCCTGGTCGCCGAGGCCGCCACGCCCGAGGCCTCGCCGTTCTACGCGCCGTTCAAGTCGATGCCGGTCGTGATCCCGCCGGAGACCCAGGCGGCGCTGCGCCGCGAGGCCGCCGAGGCGATCACCAAGGCGGTGACCCCGGCCCACGCCAAACTCCGCGTCTTTCTGCGGGATGAGTACATTCCCGGCGCGCGACGCGAACTCGCCGCCTATGATCTGCCGGATGGCAAGGCCTACTACCGGTCCAAGGTCCGCGAGTTCACCACCACCGATCTGACGCCGGAACAGATCCACCAGATCGGCCTGACCGAAGTGGCCAAGATCCGCGCCCGGATGCTGGACGTCATGCGCGAGGTGAAGTTCGAGGGCGACCTGCCGGCCTTCCTGACCTATCTGCGGACCGATCCGCGCTTCTACGCCAAGACCCCGCAGGACCTGCTGGACCGGGCCGCCTGGGACGCCAAACGCTTCGACGGCGTCGCGTCGCGATGGTTCGGCCGCATGCCGCGCAGCCGCTTCGCCATCCGCCCGGTGCCCGACGAGATCGCGCCGTTCTACACCGGCGGCCGAGGCGGGCCGGGCATCTACCTGGTCAACACCTACAACCTGCCGTCGCGGCCGCTGTACTCGCTGATGGCCCTGACCCTGCACGAGAGCGCGCCGGGCCACGCCTTCCAGATGCCGTTGGCGGCCGAGAACAAGGCCCTGCCGGCCTATCGCCGTGACACCTACCTGTCGGCCTATGGCGAGGGCTGGGCGCTGTACAGCGAGGCGCTGGGCGAGGACATGGGGCTGTACGAGACGCCCTATGATCGCTTCGGCATGCTCAGCTACCAGATGTGGCGGGCCGCGCGCCTGGTGGTCGACACCGGCATCCACACCCAGGGCTGGAGCCGCGAGCGGGCCCAGGCCTACCTGCACGACAACACCGCCATGGCCGACCACGAGATCCAGACCGAGGTCGACCGCTACATCGCCTGGCCCGGCCAGGCCTTGTCCTACTACATGGGCATGCTGACCTTCGTCGAAGCGCGCAAGCGGGCCGAGAAGGCGCTGGGCGCCAAGTTCGACATCCGCGCCTTCCACGACGCCGTGCTGGAGCTGGGCTCGGTGCCGCTGCCGGTGATCGACGCCCGCGTCGACCAGCTGATCGCCGACGGCGGCAAGGGCCCTTATCCCGATGTGGATTGAGGCGTCCGTCGCCGTCCACGCGCCTGGCAATCCGATCCTGACGGACGGCCGCTATTACTCGACCGACCCAGCGCCGCTGGTGGTGGGCGACACGCTCTGGATCCTGGCCGGCCGTGACGAAGCCGCGCCGGACATCGACGATTTCGTCATGAACGAATGGCAGGCGCTGTCGACCAAGGATCCGGCGTCCGGCGACTGGCGGCACTATCGCGCCATCGCGCGGCCCGAGGCGGTCTTCGCCTGGGCCGAGCCCGGCCGCGCCTATGCTGGTCAGATCGTCCAGGGCCGCAACGGCCGGTTCTATCTCTACGCCCCGGTTCTACAGAGGGCTGATGAGACCAAGGACCGGTTCGCGATCGGCGTGGCCGTGGCCGACGCGCCGATCGGCCCCTGGACGGACGCCCATCCTGGTGGGCCGATCCTCTCGCAGTCGGTTCCCGTCGCCAACGACATCCAGAACATCGACCCGACGGTGCTGATCGACGACGACGGCCGGGTCTTCATCTACTGGGGCACGTTCGGCCAGCTGCGCGGCATGGAGCTGGCCGCCGACATGGTCACGCCCAAGGGGCCGCAGGTGAAGGTCCAGAGCCTGCCCGGCTTCTTCGAGGCGCCATGGCTGATGAAGCACAAGGGCGTCTACTACCTGCTCTACGCCGGCAACCGGGCCGGACCGTCGTCCGACTGCACGCCGGCGATCTATCACGCCTGCATCGCTTACGGGACGGCGGCCTCGCCGCTGGGGCCGTGGACCTATCGCGGGGTGATCCTGAAGCCGGTCTCCTCGACCACCTCCCACGCGGGCGCCGTCGAGTTCAAGGGCCGGTGGTGGCTGGCCTATCACACGGCCGACGCGGCCGGCGGCGGACACTTCCGGCGCAGCGTGGCGATCGACCGGATGGACTGGGACGACCGCGCCGATCCGCCGGCCATCCTGCCGGTCACGCCGACGAAGCGGCCCGCGCCGCCGCCCCCGCCCAGCCGCAACGTCGCGGGGCGGGCGACCGCCGCGGCGTCGAACGACCCCATCCCGGTCCGCTACTGGATCAAGGCGCTGAACGACGGCGTGGTCAGAGCCGCGCCGCTGCCGCCGGATCTGTGGGCCAGCGCGGGCAAGGACGCTCCGGCCAGCGCGTGGATCGAATACCGCTTCGACCAGCCCGTGACGCTGAATGGCGCGCGCATCCGGTTCTGGGCCGACTCCTCTGCTGGCGTGGCTCCGCCCAAGGCCTGGCGGCTCGAATACTGGGCTCGCGGCTGGCGGCCGGTGCGAGATCCGAAGGGCTTCGGGACGGGCGTGGACGTCTTCCAGTCCGCCGCCTTCACGCCGGTGACCACGCGGTGCGTCCGCGCGGTGTTCGACATCGCGAGCGCCGACGTCGCCGTCCAGGAGTGGGAAGTCCTTGCGCCGACGCCCCAACCGCATCGACCGCCCGGCGCGCCGGCGCCGGCCTGCGAACCCTGATCGACCGGAGAAACGCCATGCCGCGCCGTCTGATGACGCTTTCACTCGGGATTTCGGTCCTCGCCGCCGCCGCCCAAGCCCAGGCCGCGACGCCGCTGGACGGCGCGTGGCTGTTCGACAAGGCCCCGCCGTATCCCGGCGTCACCATGGCCCGGATCTCCAGCGACGGCGGCAAGCCCAAGGGCGTGGTCACCACGGCCTGGTACGGCCCGATGGAGATGCGCAACCTGGTTGTCCAGGGCGATCGCGCGACCTTCGAGCTGCGCAACCTCAACGACAAGGCCCACGCCACCCGCCAGTGGACGGCGGTGCTGGACGGCAAGGACCTCAAGCTGACCGGCGACATCTGGTACGCCCACGTCGAGCAGACTGGCCGACGCGGGACGGCCACGGAGGCCAAGGCCCGGACCTTCAAGCCGACGGTGCTGCCGCCATTGCGGACCCTGGCGCCGGACGGCCTGGCCAAGACGCCGCCGATGGGGTGGAGCAGCTGGAACAAGTTCGCGGAAAAGATCGACGACCAGACCGTCCGCGCCATGGCCGACGCCCTGGTCGCCACCGGCCTGCGTGACGCCGGCTATGTCTACGTCAATATCGACGACGGCTGGCAGGGGACGCGCGGGCCCGACGGCGCGCTGCGCCCGAACGAGAAGTTCCCGGACATGAAGGCGCTGAGCGCCTACGTCCACGCGCGCGGATTGAAGCTGGGCCTCTACAGCTCGCCGGGGCCCAAGACCTGCGCCGGCTACGAAGGCAGCTACGGCCATGTCCGGCAGGACGCGCGAACCTTCGCCGACTGGGGCGTCGACTACGTGAAGTACGACCTTTGCTCGGGCGAGTGGTTCTATGACGACGCCGACAAGGTCCAGCGGACCTATTACGAAATGGGCGCGGCGCTGCGGGCGACGGGGCGACCGATCGTCTATTCGCTGTGCGAGTACGGTCGCTTCGAGGTCGGCGCGTGGGGACGGACCGTGGGCGGCCACCTGTGGCGCACGACCGGCGACATCACCGACGACTATCCGACCATGGCCAGGATCGGCTTCGACAAGAACGGCCGCCCCGAGCACGCCGGCCCCGGCGGCTGGAACGATCCCGACATGCTGGAGATCGGCAACGGCGGCATGAGCCACGACGCCTATGTCACCCACATGACCTTGTGGGCGATGTCGGCCGCGCCCCTGATGATGGGCCACGATCTGCGCCAGACCAGCCCCGAGGTGCTGAAGCTGCTGACCAACCGCGCGGTGCTCGCCGTGGACCAGGACGCGCGCGGCGTCCAGGGCCGGCCGGCGCGTCGCGAAGGCGCGACGGAGGTCTGGAAGAAGCCGCTGGCCGACGGCGCCGTGGCCGTGGCCCTGTTCAATCGCGGCGAGACGGCGACGACGATCGCCCTGGCGCCAGCCGATGCGGGCTTCACGATGCTGGAGTCCGTGCGGGATCTCTGGGCCGACGCCGATCTGGGCGCCGCGCCGGCATCGTTCGTGGTGCCGCCGCAGGGGGCCGTGCTGCTGAAGGTGAGGGGGCGCTGAGCCCGGCTCAGCCGGCCAGTTCCTGCTTCAGGTCCGACAGCGTGCCGCGGATGTGGTTGGCGGTCAGCGCTTCCACCTTTTTCGCGTCGCCGCGGATCCAGGCGTCCAGGATCTCGCGGTGCTCGCGGCTGGCCCGCTCGTCGCGGCCGTTGGGCTCCAGATGCACGCGGACATAGCGTTCCGCGAGGATCTGCAGCCGCTCCATCAGCTGGAAGGTGATGTGCCCGCCGGGCCGCACCAAAGCCAGGTGGAAGGCGCGGTTGAAGCTGACGTGATCGCCGTCCGGCTTGGCCAGTTCGGCTTCCAGCGCGGCCAAGGCGGCCTCGGCGGCGGCGTGGTCGGCGGGCTTGGCCCGCAGGCAGGCCTCGGCCACCGCGCCAGGCTCCAGCTTCAGGCGAAGGGCGAAGACCTCGCTGGCCTCGTCGGTCGACAGGTCGCGAACCACATAGCCGCGATTGGGATAGGACTTGAGCAGGCCGTCCTGTTCCAGGCGGCCCAGGGCTTCGCGCAGCGGGATCTTGCTGACCCCCAGCTCGGCGGCGATGACATCCTGCCGTACCGCGGTTCCGGGCTGCATCGCGCCAACCAGGATGCGCCGACGAACGATCTCGTAAGTCTGGTCGGACAGCGTACGGACGACGATGTTCATAGGCGCGGGGTGAACCTCTTAGCGGACGTCAGGGGCGTCGATCGACTCGAGGCCGATCACAGGACGCGCTGAAATACGGCGTGGAACAAGTCTTATCGTATACCGGCTTCCGCTGGGCGACGGGAGTCTAGATCACCTGGAATCCCTTCCAGAACGGGTCCGTACGGTCGATCCAGAGGATGTTGTGGCCCGTGGCGATCGCCGAGCCCTCGATCGAGGGGATGATCGCCGGCTGTCCGGCCAGTTCCGTTTCCGCTTCGACACGGCCGATGAAGCGGCTGCCGATGATGCTCTCGTGCACGAAGGCGTCGCCGACCTTCAGCCGTCCCTTGGCCGCCAGGTGGGCCAGGCGCGCGGAGGTGCCGGTGCCGCAGGGGCTGCGGTCGATGGCGCGGTCGCCGTAGAACACCGCGTTGCGGCCGTCGGCGTCCGCCGCGCGCGGGGCGTCGGCCCACAGCACGTGGCTGACGCCCCGGATGGTTGGATCGAGGGGATGAACTGGCTCGTAGGCTTCCCGCACCAGCGTCCTGACGATCGGGCTGAGCCGAAGGATCTCGGCCGCGCCCAGGGCGTCGATGCCGGCATAGGCGCCCTGGGGCTCGATGATGGCGTAGAAGTTGCCGCCGTAGGCCACGTCGATGGTCAGCGGGCCGAAGCCCGGCACATCGATCGCGACGCCTTCGCGGGCCAGATAGGCCGGGACGTTGCGGATCTTCACCGCCGTCACCCGGTCGCCGGCGATCTCGTAGGCGATGTCGATCACGCCGGCCGGCACCTCCAGGCGCAGCTTGCCGGGCTCGCGCGGGGTGATCAGTCCGTTTTCCAGCGCAAAGGTGACGATGCCGATCGTGCCGTGGCCGCACATCGGTAGGCAGCCGCTGGTCTCGATGAACAGGATGCCGGCGTCGCAGTCGGGCAGGGTGGGCGGATAGAGGAAGCCGCCCGACATCATGTCGTGGCCGCGCGGCTCGAACATCAGGCCGGTGCGGATCCAGTCGTAGCGGGCGAGGAAGTCCTGGCGTCGGGCGCTCATCGTGTCGCCGCGCAGCAGCGGCGCGCCGCCGGCCACCAGTCGCACCGGATTACCGGCGGTGTGGCCGTCGACGCAGAAGAACGTGTGGCGCATGGACTTCCTCTCTTGATCCTAGGCCGCGACCGCCGAGGTCAGCAGCGGCCGGTTGGCGGCGGCTTCCTCGACCATGGCGACGACCTCGGCGCGGCGGGCGCCGGCCAGAGGTTGGCGAGGCATCCGCACGCGCTCGGTCCCGCGACCCATGATCTGCTCGGCCAGCTTGATCGACTGGACCAGGTCGTGCTCGGCGTCCAGGTGCAGCAGCGGCATGAACCAGCGATAGATGCGGCGCGCCTCTTCCAGGTCGCCGCGATCGACGGCGGCGACCAGGGCGACCGATTCCTTGGGGAAAGCGCTGGTCAGGCCCGAGACCCACCCCCGCGCGCCCAGCAGCAGGCCTTCCAGCGCGACGTCGTCGAGGCCGGCCATCAGGATGAAGCGCTCGCCGAAAGCGCGGGCCAGGTCGGTGAATCGGCGAGTGTCGGGCGCGCTTTCCTTGACCGCCACGATGGTCGGCTCGTCCGCCAGGCGGGTCAGCACGTCCAGGGTGATGGCGGCGCGATAGGCCGGCGGGTTGTTGTAGAGCATGATCGGCAGGCCCGAGGCCCGGGCGACCGTGCGGAAATGGGCTTCCAGTTCGGCCTCGGTCGGCACGTAGACCATGGCGGGCAGCACCATCAGCGCGTCGGCGCCGATCGTCTCGGCGTCCTTGGCGAAGGCGGCGGCGCGCGGCGTGGTCAGCTCGGAAACGCCGACGATGATCGGCACGCGCCCGGCCACGACCTCGACGGCGGCGCGCAGCATCTGGCGCTTTTCATCGGCCTCCAGCGAGTTGTTTTCGCCGCACGTGCCCAGCACGACGAGACCATGCACACCATCCCGGATCAGGGCGTCCAGCACCTGCTGGCTGGCGTCGATATCGATCGAAGAATCGGCATTGAACTGGGTGGTGGCGGCCGGGAACACGCCCGACCATTTCATGGAACTCATACGGCTTGCACCTCCGGCTGCTTCGTCTACTGTATACGAAATGGCGATGCGGAGGTAAAGCCCGAGTGAGAAAAGCAGCTGGAACGCTGGTGATCGGAGGCGGTGTGGTCGGCAAGACCAGCGCCCTGGCCCTGCGCCGCGCCGGTGAAACGGTGACGCTGCTCGACCCACAGGACCTGCCGCGTTCCGCCTCGTACGGCAACGCCGGCCACATCGCGATCGAGCAGGTCGAGCCCTTGGCCTCGCCGGCGGCCGTGACCTCGGCGTTCGGCCGACTCTTCGCCCTGGGCGGACCCCTGGACTTCCGGCTCGGCGACCTGGCGGCCTGGGGGCCCTGGGCGGCGCGCTTCATGGCCGCTTCCACACCGGGCGGCGCGGCGCGGGGTCGACGCGCGCTGGGCGCGCTGCTGGAGGCCGCCCTGCCGGCCTGGCGGCGGCTGGCCGTGTCCCTGGATCGTCCCGACCTGCTGGTCGAGCGCGGCCATCTCGTCGTCTGGGAAAGCCCGGCTAGCGCCCGCGCCGGCCTCGCGGCTTGGCGAGCCGCCGACACCGGCCTGGCCCGGCTGGCCCCGCTGCCCGACGCGGATACGGCGCGACTTCAACGGCTGGTCAGCGTCCCGATCGCCGGCGGCGCGGCCTTCGAGAACACCGGGCAGGTCAGCGACCCGACCCTGATGTTGCGCCTGCTGGACGAGGCTTTCGACGCCAGTGGCGGCGCGCGTCGGCTCGGTCGCGCCACGCGGCTGGAGAGTGTCGACGGCCGCGTGGAGGTGCTGCTGGACGACGGTCAGCGCCTAGCGCCGGAACGGGTGCTGGTCACGGGCGGGGTCGGTTCGGGCGCGTTGATGCGCGGCCTGGGCTACGCCGCGCCGGTGATCGCCGAGCGCGGCTATCATATCGAGGGCGGCGCGGACCATTGGGACGACCTGCCGCCCGTGGTGTTCGAGGATCGTTCGCTGATCCTCACCCGCTTCGGCGATCGGCTGCGGGCCGCCAGCTTCGTCGAATT
Organism: Caulobacter sp. P4_E5; assembly: GCF_056401555.1. Lineage (NCBI taxonomy): Bacteria > Pseudomonadati > Pseudomonadota > Alphaproteobacteria > Caulobacterales > Caulobacteraceae > Caulobacter > Caulobacter sp. P4_E5. The sequence goes on along the minus strand of NZ_JBFUJD010000084.1, from coordinate 7,720 downwards.
TGGCCGCGAGGCCTCGCCGCCCGACCCGCGCAAGTGGGCGCGCCTGCGCCGCCACCTGTCCGAGCTGGGCGTGCGCCTGGAAGGCCCCGTCGCCGAATGGATGGGCGCCCGGCCCACCTTGCCCGACTATCTTCCCGCCATCGGCGCCAGCCGGCGGGTCGGCGGGCTTTACTACGCCTTCGGGCACCAGCATCTGGGCCTGACCCTGGCGGCGGTGACCGGCGAGCTGGTCGCGGCCCTGATGGGCGGCGCGGCGCCATCGACCGATCTCGCGCCGTTCGACCTGGACCGCTTCGATCGGAGTCTCGGCCCGCGAATGAGGAAGACGGCATGACCCTGGGCGTCGGCGGCTCGACCATGGAGCAGCAACTGGCGGGACTGTCGTCCCGACCCGGGCGGCCGCCGGCCATCTCGGTCGCCGAGTACGGGGCGCGGCTGGAGCGGGCGCGGGCTTTGACCGTGGCCTTGGGCGCCGACGCCCTGCTGGTCGGGGCGGGCGCCAGCCTGCGCTACTTCACCGGCGTGCCGTGGGGCGCGACCGAGCGGCTGGTGGCGCTGCTGCTGCCGCGCGCCGGTCGGCCGATCATGATCTGCCCGGCGTTCGAGCTGGGCTCGCTACAGGCCGACCTGAAGATCGAGGCCGAGATCCGCCTGTGGCAGGAGCATGAGGATCCGGCCGGGCTGGTCGGCCGGGCCCTGTCGGAGATCGGGGCTGACGCCCTGGCCCTCGACCCGGCGGCGCCGTTCTCGCTGTTCAGCGCCCTGGGCAAGGCCGCGCCGTCGCTCCGCGCCGTCGACGCTACGCCGGTGGTCGACGGCTGCCGGGGCGTCAAGTCGCCGGCCGAACTGGCCCTGATGCGCTATGCCAAGGCCATTACGCTGGACGTCCATCGCCGCGCCGCCGCCGTCCTGGCGCCCGGGATCGCCGCCAGCGCGGTCAAGCGGTTCATCGACACCGCCCACCGGGCGGCGGGCGCCGACGGGGGCTCGACCTTCTGCGCCGTCCAGTTCGGCCTCGCCACCGCCTATCCGCACGGCCTGCCCGGCGATCAGGCGCTGGCCGAAGGCGAGTTGGTGCTGATCGACACCGGCTGCCAGGTCGAGGGCTACAACGCCGACATCACCCGCACCTATGTGTTCGGCGAGCCCGGCGACGAGCATCGACGCGTCTGGGACATCGAGCACGAGGCCCAGGCCGCCGCCTTCGCGGCTGTACGGCCGGGGGCTCCCTGCGAGATCATCGACGAGACCGCCCGCCGCGTGCTGGAGCGCCACGGCCTGGGCCCCGACTACGCCTTGCCGGGCCTGCCGCACCGGACCGGTCACGGCATCGGCCTGTCAATTCACGAAGGGCCCTACCTGGTGCGCGGCGACGCTACGCCGCTGGCCCCGGGCATGTGCTTCTCCAACGAGCCGATGATCGTCGTGCCCGACCGGTTCGGCGTGCGGCTCGAGGACCACTTCCACGTCACCGAGGACGGCGCGGCCTGGTTCACCGAGCCCTCGCCCTCGATCGACGCGCCGTTCGGTGCGCGGTGATCGCGCCCGCCCTGACACCACCCGCCGCCGACCATTCCTGGGGGACCGCATGAACTTCTGGACTCGCCGCAAGACGCTCGACGCGATCTTGACCGTGGAGGCTGACCGCCGGCTGAAACCGACCCTGTCCTGGCCGCACTTGCTGGCCCTGGGTATCGGGGCGATCATCGGCACCGGCATCTACACCCTGACCGGCATCGGGGCCGAGCGGGCCGGACCGGCGGTGATCCTGGCCTTCGCGGCCTGCGGGGTGCTGTGCGTGTTCGCCGCCCTGGCCTATGCCGAGGTGGCGACCCTGATCCCGGCGGCGGGCAGCGCCTATACCTACGCCTATTCGGTGCTGGGCGAGGGGCTGGCCTGGATCGTCGGCTGGAGCCTGGTGCTGGAATACGCCGTGACCTGCGCCGCCGTGGCGGTGGGGTGGTCCGGCTACATGGTCGGGCTGCTCAGGAGCGCCGGCATCAACCTGCCGCCCGAGATCCTGGCCGGACCGCACGCCGGCGGGATCATCAACCTGCCAGCCGTCCTGATCACGGTGGCGGTCACGGCCATGCTGGCCAAGGGCGCGCGCGAGAGCGCCACGCTGAACATCGGCCTGGTGGTGATCAAGATCGTCGCCCTGGCGGTCTTCGTCGGCCTGACCTTCACGGCCATCAAGGGCCAGAACTTTACGCCATTCATGCCCTATGGCTTCGCGGCCCATACCGAGGCCGGCCACCCGCGCGGGGTGATGGCCGCCGCGGCCATCGTGTTCTTCGCCTTCTTCGGCTTCGACGCCGTCTCGACCTCGGCCGAGGAGGTCAAGAACCCCAAGCGCGACCTGACCATCGGCATCATCGGCTCGATGGTGATTTGCACGATCATCTACATGCTGGTCGCCGCCTGCGCGGTGGGGGCCTGGCCCTATGCCCAGTTCGCCGGCTCGAGCGAACCGCTGGCGTTCATCCTGCGGGGCCTAGGCCATCCGGCCGCCGCCTTCGGCATCGCCGCCGCCGCCATCATCGCCCTACCCAGCGTCATTCTGGTGATGATGTTCGGCCAGACCCGGGTGTTCTTCGTCATGGCGCGCGACGGTCTGCTGCCGCGCGACCTGGGCCGGCTTCACGCCAAGAGCGGCGCGCCGGTCACCCTGACGCTGATCACCGGGGCGGCCGTGGCCCTGGTCGGCGGTTTCCTGCCGCTGGCCCAGATCGCCGAGCTGTCTAACGCCGGCACCTTGCTGGCGTTCATCTGCGTGGCGGTCTGCCTGATGGTCCTGCGCGTGCGGCGGCCCGATCTGCCGCGCCTGTTCCGCTGCCCCGCGGCGTGGGTCGTCGCGCCGCTGGCGGTGGTCGGCTGCCTCTATTTCATGATCAGCCTGCCGCTCGGGACTTTGATCCGCTTCCTGGCCTGGAACGCGATCGGCTTGGTCGTCTATCTGACCTACAGCCGCCGCACGAGCCTGCTGGCTCGGGGCGTCGAGGCGCCGGCGCTGCGTGAGGGGGCGTGAGCTCAGCTCGGCGCTAGAGCGGCGCTCGCGTCCTGACGACGCGAACAGGCCGCGTTTCTTGTCCCGCGACGCCTCCCTCGAAAAGACGCCCAACCCGATCGCGGCGGGAGGCGGGCGAGCGTCCGTGTGCTAGCTACGACTCATGCGTTCCGATTTTTGATCTTGCGTTTCAAAAATCAAATTGTCAGATAAATAAGATAAGAACGCGTCGAGCGACGGACGGGATAGATGCCAGCAGTCAGTATCACAACGGTGGCGGAGCACGGTTGGGCTCCGCTGGCCGCGCTCGCGCCGGGGCGCGTGCTTTGACCTACGACAAGGTTTTCTACGCCACCCATCCGGCGATGATGGACGGCGCGAGCAATCAGGATCTGCGCGACCGCTACCTGATCGAGGGCCTGTTCGTCGAAGGCGCCGTCAAGCTCAACTATCTGCACCAGGAGCGCCTGGTGATCGGCGGCGCGTTTCCCGTGGCGGCGAGCCTGGCCCTGCCGGTCCAAACCGAGCCGCCGTCGGATGCCGGAAGGCCCCTTCTGGCCAGCCGCGAAATGGGCGTCGTCAATGTCGGGCAGGGCGCCGGTCGCGTCGTCGTCGACGGCCAGGCCTTTGACCTTGAGCCGCTGGACGCCCTCTACATCACCCGCGGCGCGGCCGACGTGCGCTTCGAAAGCGTCGAGGCGACCAACCCCGCGCGGTTCTATCTGGCCTCCACGCCCGCCCATGCGGGCTTCGAGACCAAGAAGATCTCCACGGCGACGGCCATTCCCTTGGAGCGCGGCTCGCGCGAGGGCGCCAACCATCGGATCATCTACCAGCTGGTCGTGCCCGGCGTCTGCGCCTCGGCCCAGCTGCTGCTCGGCCTGACCATCCTGCAGCCCGGCAGCGTCTGGAACACCATGCCGCCGCATCTGCACGACCGCCGCTCGGAAGCCTATTTCTACTTCCGTCTCGGGGACGAGCGGGCGGTGCATTTCATGGGCGAGCCCGACGCCATGCGCTCCTTGGTCATCGCCGACGAACAGGCGGTGATCTGTCCGCCCTGGTCGGTCCATACCGGGGTCGGCTCTGGCAGCTACGCCTTCATCTGGGCGATGGGCGGCGAGAACCTCGACTATGGCGACATGAACGTGCTCGACATCTGCCAGCTACGGTAGGGCTGAAAGCAACAAGACGAGGCCGGGAAACGAACCTGGTCGCACACGGAGGAAAAGATGCAGCGAGTTTCCCGGAAGGCGATTGGGGCGGCGATCGGGACGGCGGCCCTGCTGGCGGCGCTCTCGCCATGGGCCGCCTCGGCCGAGCCCGCGCAACCGCCGGCGGCGACGCAGTCACAGGCCGTTGCCTATGCGCGCGCCGACGTCCTCCGCCTGGCCGAGAAGGTCGCCGACTACCAGCTGGCCACCATGGCGGCCGGCTACATTCCGCCCAACACCTCGCGCGATACGGCCGATCCGAAGGGATGGGTGCAAGGCGCGCTGTTTGTCGGCCTGCGCGACCTGGCCGACCGGTCGGACAATTCGGCCTACCGTCAGGCGATCCTGGCGCGGGGGCTGGCCAACCAGTGGGAGCTGGGCAAGCGGTTCTATCACGCCGACGACCACGTGATCGGGCAGGCCTACCTCTGGTCCGCGCGCCATGGAGCCGGAGACGCGGCGATCGCGCCCCTGCGTCAGCGGTTCGACGCCATCCTGAGCTATCCGCCCAAGGTCGGGCTGGAGCATGCCGAATATACCGACCCGCGCGGCGTCGATTGCGACCAGCGCTGGTGCTGGAGCGACGCGCTGTTCATGGCTCCCGCGACCTGGTTCGAGCTGAGCACGGTCACCGGCGATCCGCGTTACGCCGCCTATGCCCGCAAGGAATTCGCGGCGGTCACCGACTTCCTCTACGATAAGGACGAGCACCTCTATTACCGGGACTCGCGGTTCTTCACCCGTCGGGGCCCGAACGGCGAGAAGGTGTTCTGGAGCCGAGGCGACGGCTGGGTGTTCGCGGGCCTGGCCCGTATCATCCCGTTGCTGCCGGCCGGCGATCCCGACCGCGTCCGGATGGAGACCGTCTTCAAGGAGATGGCCGGCAAGCTGAAGGCGATCCAGAAGCCGGACGGCTACTGGTCGCCGTCCCTGCTGTCCGATCCCACCAAGTCGCCGCCGGAATCCAGCGGCACGGCCTTCTTCACCTACGGCATGGCCTGGGGCCTGAAGGCGGGATTGCTCGACCGCGCCGCCTACGAGCCGGTCGCGCGCAAGGGCTGGACCGCCCTGACCCGCGCGGTGCACCCGGACGGCAAGTTCGGCTACGTCCAGCCGGTCTCGGATCGTCCGGAGAGCGTCAGCTACGACGACACCCAGTTCTACGGCGTCGGCGCCTTCCTGCTGGCGGCGACGGCGATGGCGGATCTGGACCTCAAGCCGGTTCGATAGGGGCGACCATGCACAAGCGCGATTTCATGAAGGCCGCCCTCGTTGGCGCCGCGTCCTTGGGCGCCGGCGCCGCCGAGGCCGCCAAGCCGGCCAAGGCCCCGATCGACGACCGCGCCTACATGGCCGGCCTGCTGGAAAGGATCGCCAGCCCGGTCCTGTCGGCGATGTCCAAGGGCGAGCTGAAGAAGGCCTTCCCGCTGGAGCTCAGCCCCACCTGGGACGGGCGCGAGTCCGGCGTGGCCTATCTGGAATGTTTCGGCCGCATGATCTCGGGCCTGTCGCCGTGGCTGAGCCTGCCGCAGGACGACACCGCCGAGGGCAAGGTCCGCAAGCGGCTCACCGAACAGGCGCTGCAGGCGTACGCGCACGCCGTGGATCCGGCCAGCCCGGACTATCTGCTCTGGCGCGGCCATGGCCAGGCCCTGGTCGATTCCGCCTATTTCACCCAGGCCCTGCTGCGCGCGCCCAAGACGCTGTGGGACCCGCTGGACGCGACCACCAAGAAGCGCATCGTCGAGGAGATCAAGGGCCTGCGCCGGGTCAATCCGCCGTTCATCAACTGGCTGCTGTTCGCGGCGATGAACGAGGCTTTCCTGCTTCAGATCGGCGAGGAATCCGATCCGATGCGGCTCAACACCGCCGTCCGCATGATCGACCAGTGGTACATCGGCGACGGCTGGATCAAGGACGGCTCGACGTTCCACTTCGACTATTACGGCTCGTTCGTGATGCATCCGATGATGATCCAGGTGCTGGAGGTCATGGAGGCTCACAAGGCGCCGTTCTGGAAGGACGACCTGACCAAGTGGCGCGAGCTGGCCGTCAAGCGGGCCCAGCGCTACAGCGAGCATCTGGAGCGGTTCGTCTCGCCCGAGGGGACCTTCCCGCCGTTCGGCAGGTCGCTGACCTATCGCACGGCCGTGTTCCAGCCCCTGGCCCTGCTGGCCTGGCGCAAGCAACTTCCGGCCAAGCTGTCGGAGGGGCAGGTGAGGGCGGCGCTGGTCGCCGCGCACAAGGCCGTGTTCACCCAGCCCAGCAACTTCACTAAGGACGGTTTCCTGACCATCGGCTTCGTGGGCCACAACCCGGCCTTGGGCGACTGGTATTCGAACAACGGCAGCATGTACGTCACCACGGAAGGCTTCCTGGCCCTGGGCTTGCCGGCGTCGGACGGCTTCTGGACCACGCCCTCGGCGCCCTGGACCCAGAAGCTGGCGTTCGCCGGCCAGCCGTTCCAAAAAGACTATGCGGTCGACTATTGAGCGGAACGGCGGTCTTGGGCCGGCCATTGCATTCTGGCCTTGGAGCCGTATCACTATTTGGTACGGCGCACGGCAATGTCGCTGTAGCCCGCGGGAACGGTTGATATGACGGACACCGCCCCGATGGATGCGGACGAGGCGTCCTCGCCCCGAACGAGCGCCGGCGCCCAGACCCTGTTCAAGGGGCTCGAGGTGCTTAGCCGCGTGGCCAAGGGCGACACGACGCTGGGCAAGATGGCCAAGTCGCTGGATCTGAACAAGACGACCGTGCACCGCCTGGCCTCCACCCTGGTCGAGGCCGGATTCCTGTCGTTCTCGCCGCGGGAAGGCTATGCGCTGGGGACCAAGCTGCTGGAACTCGGCTACGCCGCCYCTCAGCAGATCACGCTCACCCGCGTCAGCCATGACCACTTGCGCCAGCTCTCACTGGACACGGGCGACACGGTCAATCTGGGCGTCCTCGACCGCGACCAGGTGCACTATATCGACAAGATCCCCGGGACGCGGCGCATCGAGGTGCGGTGCGTGATCGGCGAGCGGCAGCCCTTGCGGCATACGGGTCTGGGCAAGGCGTTGCTGTTGGACGAGGACGAAGACGTCCTGCGCGAGGTGTTCCAGCGCGAGGCCGCGATCCTCCCCCGCTATCGCTATGACCTTCGCCAGTGGCTCGACGTCATGGCGCGTTATCGAGCGCTCGGTTACGCGCTGGATCTCGACGAGAACGAGGACCACATCCGGTGCGTCGCCGCGCCGATCCGCGACATTGGCGGCAAGATCGTCGCCGCCGTTTCGGTGTCCTCGGTCGCCCAATACATGGACGACGCCCGGATCGAGACCGTGGCGGCCTATGTCAAGGAAACGACCCTGAAGATCAGCGCCGAGTTCGGCTACCGCTGAGGCGCGATTCGGTCGTTGGCCGAAAGCCGCCGGCGGCCCGGCATGGCCCTTGCGGGCTCTCCAAAACCGCCGCTTCATGTTGCCGGCGCGCAACAATGGTCGCTGAAACG
>NZ_JBFUJD010000083.1:0-23854 GCF_056401555.1 Caulobacter sp. P4_E5 | reverse complement strand
GGCCAAGCAGGCGGCGCGCGAGCGTGGCGCGATCGAGGCTTGGTTCGTCGACGACATGGGCCTGGTCACCGAAGGCGCGTCATCGAACGCCTGGATCATCGACGCCGAAGGCGCGCTGCGCACCCGCGACACCAACGCCAACATCCTGCGCGGCGTGACCCGTTCGACCCTGCTGGAGGTGATCCGCGAGAGCGGCCTACCGTTTAGCGAAAAGCCGTTCACCGTCGCCGAGGCGCAAGGCGCGAGGGAGGCGTTCATCACGGGGGCCGGTTCGCTGCTCACGCCGATCGTCCAAGTCGATGGCGTGAAGCTGGGCGACGGAAACCCGGGCGAGGTGGCGACGCGGCTCCGGCGTCTCTATATTGAGCGCGCGCGTCAAAAATCCATCTGAGGTCGGAGCAATATTCGGCACGGGCGGCTTTGCGTCGCGCGGCCTTGCGGAAATTTTCACTGAGGGCTTGTCGCTTTCAACGAAAAATCATCTAGCATGGTCTTGTTTGTGTGGGGGGCGTGTGGCCCTCCGAGAACAATGAGAGGGGAACCCCCGATGTCCGCCGAAAAGAAGCAAAACCTTCAGGACACCTTCCTGAACAGCGTGCGTAAATCGAAGACGCCGCTCACCATCTTCCTGGTCAACGGCGTCAAGCTGCAGGGCGTGGTCAGCTGGTTCGACAACTTCTGCGTCCTTCTGCGCCGCGACGGCCAGTCGCAACTGGTGTACAAGCACGCCATCTCCACCATCATGCCGGCGCAACCCGTTCAGCTCTATGAGCCCAGCGCCGACTCCGACGACTGAGACGATTGTCCAAATCCACATCCAGGTCGATTGACCACGCCGCGCCGATCCTGAAGGCGCTTGTCATCCATCCGGCGCGGCAACTGCGCGGTCAGGCGGCCCTCGAAGCCCGGGATCCCAATGCCCGGCTCGAGGAAGCCGTCGGCCTCGCGGTGGCGCTCGATCTCGAAGTCGTCGAGACCGTGATCGCGCCTCTGCGCGCGGTCACGCCGGCGACCTTGTTCGGCAAGGGCAAGATCGAGGAGTTCGCGGCGATCTGCGAGGTCGAGCACATCGACGTCGCCGTCTTCGACGACCAGCTCACTCCGATCCAGCAGCGCAACCTTGAAAAGGCGCTGAAGGTGAAGGTCGTGGACCGCACGGGCCTGATCCTCGAGATCTTCGCCCGCCGAGCCCGCACGCGTGAAGGCCGCCTGCAGGTCGAGCTGGCCAGGCTCGAATACGAGCGCTCGCGCCTCGTCCGCACCTGGACCCACCTGGAACGCCAGCGGGGCGGCACCGGCAACACCGGCGGCCCCGGCGAAACCCAGATCGAGCTCGACCGCCGCCTGATCCGCGACAACATTCTCAAGCTCAAGAAAGAGCTTGAGGAAGTGCGCCGCACGCGGACCCTGCATCGCAGCGCCCGCAAGAAGGTCCCGTACCCGACCGTGGCGCTGGTCGGCTACACGAACGCTGGCAAGTCGACGCTGTTCAACCGGCTGACCGAGGCCGAGGTCCTGGCCAAGGACATGCTGTTCGCGACGCTGGACCCGACCTTGCGCACCGTGAAGCTGCCCGATGGCCGGCCGGCGATCCTTTCCGACACCGTCGGTTTCATCTCGGACCTGCCGCACGAGCTGGTCGAGGCTTTCCGCGCCACGCTGGAAGAGGTGCAGGAGGCCGACGTGGTCCTGCACGTCCGCGACGTCGCCAACCCCGACAGCGAGGCCCAGGCCCGTGACGTCAAGACCGTGCTCGCCGAACTGGGCGTCACGTTCGACGAGGGCAAGACCGTCGTCGAGGTCTGGAACAAGGTCGACCTGCTGGCCGAGGAAGAGCGCGAGATCGTCGAGGGCCAGGCGCGTCGCTCCGAAGCTTCGGCGGTCTCGGCGGTCACCGGAGACGGCTGCGAGGCGTTGCTGCGCCGGATCAGCGGCCTGATCGACGACTCGCCGCCGGTCGAGGTGCAGCTCGGCGCCCATCACGGCCAGGCCCTGGCCTGGATCTACCGCAATGGTCGGGTGATGAGCCGCTACGACGGCCCGTCCGGCGAGGTCCGCCTGATCGCGCGCCTCGACGCCCAGGCCCTGGGCCGTTTCGAGCGCCAGTTTCCGGAAGCCGAAGTTCAGGCGGCCCAGTAGGCCTCAGGCCTTCTCGGCCGCCTTGGCGTCGTTCCACAGGGCGTCCATCTCGGCCAGGTCCGACTGATCCGGCGTCTTGCCGCGCTCGGCCAGCCCCGCCTCGACGAAGGCGAAGCGGCGGGCGAACTTGGCGTTGGTGGCGCGCAGGGCGTCTTCCGGATCGACGTCCAGCTTGCGGGCCAGGTTGGCGCAGACGAACAGGATGTCACCCAGCTCCTGGCGCGCGTTGGCCATGTCGCCGGCGGCGATCTCGACCTCGATCTCGTCGGTCTCCTCGCGCAACTTGGCCAGCACCTCGGTCGCCGTCGGCCAGTCGAAGCCCACGCGGGCGGCGCGCTTGGTCAGCTTCACGGCGCGGGTCAGGGCGGGCAGGCCGGTCGGCACATCGTCCAGCACGCCGGTCTTGGCCTTGGCTTGCCGCTCCTGCGCCTTGAGCTGCTCCCAGCCGGCCACCTGGGCCGAGAGGTCCTCGTAGGCGTGGTCGCCGAACACGTGCGGATGGCGGCGGATCATCTTGTCGGAAATGGCGGCGGCGACGTCCTTGAGGTCGAACGCCCCCTGTTCCTCGGCCATGCGCGAATGGAACACGACCTGCAGCAGCAGGTCGCCGAGCTCTTCCTTCAGCTCCGGCAAGTCGTTGCGTTCGATGGCGTCGGCGACCTCATAGGCCTCCTCGACCGTATAGGGCGCGATCGTCGCGAAGGTCTGCTCCAGGTCCCAGGGGCAGCCGCCGTTCGGGTCGCGTAGCTTGGCCATGATCTCGACCAGGCGAAATAGCGGATGCTGATCGTCATTCTGCGGGGGCGGAGAAAGCGGCATGGGGACTCGGCTGGGCTGCGGGCTGCGCGGCGTCCGACGCCGCCGCGTCCCGCGCCGCGAGCTGGCGCTGGATCTCGGCGACACGGGTCGCATCCAGCGGATAGCGCAGCATGATCGCCGCGACCAGCAGTCCCATCGCGGCGGGCACGACCGAGTAGAGCACGGTGAGGGCGGTCTCGCCGCTCGGCGTCGGCGCCTTGGGGTCGAAACCCAGCCAGGCCAGCACCGGAAAGACCCCGATCGCCAGGGCGTAGCCCAGCTTCAGCGTGCCCGTCACGATGGCGTAGAGCAGGCCCGTGCGGTCGACGCCGCTGGCCAGCCGTTCCTCGTCGCCGATATCGGCCATCATCGAGCGCACCAGCATCGGCGCGGCGGTGTAGGGCAGGCCGGCCAGCACCAGCACGAGCATGGCGGCGGCCGTATTGCCGGGCGGGGTGAGCACCGCGGCGAACTGCACGATCGCGTAGAGCACCCCGCCGATCGCCATGGCCCCGTGCTTGCCGACCCGCTTGGCCAGCATCGGCCAGATCGGCGCGCCGGCCAGGGCGGCCAGGAAATAGACCAGCAGCAGGATCCCGGCTTGGGCCTTGTCGAAGTGCTTGATGCGCTCGAAGAAGAACAGAAACAGCGCCCCGGCGATGCCCGGCGCCACGCCCATCAGCAGGTCCGCGGCCAACAGCCGGCGCACGGAAGGGCGGGTCAGGAGCTCCAGATACTGCTTGATGCCGGCCGCGTGGCGAGCGACCGGTGCGGCAGGCTCGCCGACGACCTTGACCGCCAGCAGCACGGTGATCGGCAGCAGGGCGACGATGAACCAGCCCATGGCGCGGATCCCGGCGGTATGGTCGCCCTTGGTCAGCGCCACCATCAGCGGCGGCAGGCAAAGGACCAGGATCATGCCGACGACATTGCCGCCCTGCCACCAGCCATAGACGCGCGAACGCTGCTGGTAGTCGCTGGACAGCACGCCGCCCCAGGCAGTGTGCGACAGCACGCACATCGAATAGCCGGCATAGGTGACCAGCAAACAGGCCCAGAGGTACAGCGGCGTCACGCCGGGCTTGCCCATGAACAGCGCGAAGGCGCCGACGCCCACCACCGGCATGCCGGCCAGCATCCAAGGCCTGAACCGGCCCAGGCGGGTGCGCGTGCGGTCCATCAAGCCGCCGACGAACGGGTCGAAAGCGATGTCGATCAGCCGGACCAGAAGGAAGGCCGCGCCTACCGCCGACAGTGAAAGCCCGAGGGTGCTGACGTAGAACTCCGGCAGATAGACCACCAGCGGCAGGCCCACGGCCGCGAGGGGGATGCAGGGGCCCGCGAATATGGCCAGGGTTCCGGACGCCATTGTTGGCGACGCCGGTCTTGGCGATGAAGGACGCTCGGACATTGTGTACTCCTCCCCGCGCTGTTGATCGCGCTTGGACGCCACGCCGCTGGGCGGCTGTTTCAAACGAGTGTGCGAGCAATGGTCGCCAAGCGCCAGCCTCTTCCGGCGCGCACGGCTTCGCCGCCTCACGCGGCTCGCCGCTGAAGGGATGGAAAGGGACGCGGAGCGCCGGACGCCGTCCGGAGTAGGTTTAGTTTGATACCGTTTCGACGAAGCCAGACGCTCCGCGCGACCGTTATTCGCAAGCGCCCTGGTTTGGCGATGTTCGCGCCTCCCCAGGCTCACGCCTCCGGCGGGCGGGCTGGGCAGCGAACCCAGTTCCGGACCACGAGCCATTACGCCCGTCTGTCGCGCTCGTCAGCCTGCGTCCACCGTCGTTTCTGTCTTCCAGGGTCGACCACCACCGGGATGAACGAAGTCGCGAAGTTTCCCCCGCACCGACGAGCGCGCCCGCTCGATCGCCCCCCGCCGCCGCAATCGGTCGCTGGCCATGCGCCCTTTCCTCGCGACGAGGTGGGTAGACTGTACGGCGGGTTTTGGAGCCGGGGACGAAAAGGGCTGAACGCTCGTGCGTTACATCGCCCCTCTCTCTGAGAGAGAGGGAGGGGCCCATGCGCAGCATGGGAGGGTGAGTGGTTACACCGCTCACCGATAAATCCCGAAAACTCAGTGAGATGCGYGAAATCCCCAACCGGCTTTGCCTAACCTCTCACCCTCCCACGCCTACGGCGCGGGCCCCTCCCTCTCTCAAAGAGAGAGGGGTTCTATCCCCGCATCCTGACGAGCATTCACCCCTGTGGCTTCAACCTCAACGGCAGCCCAGCCGCCACGAAATAGACCTCGTCCACCGTCGCGGCGAGCCGCTGGTGCAGGCGGCCGGTCTCGTCGCGGAAGCGGCGGCCCAKCGGCGTCTCGGGCACCAGGCCAAGGCCGACCTCATTGCTGACCAGCCACAGGCGGGCAGGGCAGGCGGCCACGGCCTCGACCAAGTCGGTCGCCGCCGCCTCAACGTCCCATTCGGCCATCAGCAGGTTCGACAGCCACAAGGTCAGGCAGTCGACGACCGCCGCCGCGTCAGCGGGCAGGGCGGCGATCGCGGCCGGCAGCGCCAGCGGCGCCTCGACGGTGACCCATGATTCGCCGCGATCGAGCCGGTGCCGCGCGATCCGCTCCGCCATCTCGTCGTCGAACGCCTGGCCGGTGGCGATCAGGACCGGACGCCCAGCGCCGGCGGCGGTTTCCGCCGCTTTCTGGGCGAAGGCGCTCTTGCCGGAACGGGCTCCGCCCAGCACCAGGATCGCGGTCATGGAAGCTCCACATTGACGGTGTGCGGCGCAGCATATAGGGCTGGCGTCGCGTCAGGCTCCTCGAAAGAGGATTAAAAGGGAACGAGGTTCAAGACCTCGGCTGCCCCCGCAACTGTAAGCGGCGAGCTCTCGCGTCATATGCCACTGGGGTCAAAAACCCTGGGAAGGCGACGCCAAGAGCATTGACCCGTGAGCCAGGAGACCTGCCCGGCGCGGTCGTTCATCGCTTGGCCGGGGTGCGCCAAACGAACGGGGTCTCCCGAGAAACGACTGTCACAGGACCGCGCGTCGGTCCGAGGCGTACGCGTGGCTTTTGCRAGCTTGCGAGTGCGTCGTGGGTCAGCGCGCGGATCGTTTCGAACGGAAGTAGAAGACCATGATCCGAGCGTTTCTCAGCTCCACCGCCCTCGCCACAGTTCTCATTTCAGGATCGGCGATGGCCGACGACCAGAAGGCCCCCGAGGCCGACGTCGCCGGCAAGGTCGGCGCCAATGGCGTCGCCGAACTCGTCGTCACCGCCACCCGCACCGCCCAGCCGATCGAGAAGGTCGGCGCCTCGGTCACCGTCTTGACGCAAGGCGCCATCGAGGCCAGCCAGGCGATCTCGATCACCGACCTGCTGGCCCAGCAGCCTAGTGTCAGCTTCACCCGTAACGGCGGGCCGGGCGCGAGCACCAGCCTCAACATCCGCGGCGCCGAGAACCAGCACACCGTCGTGCTGATCGACGGCGTCAAGCTCAACGACCCGTCCTCGACCCAGGGCGGCTTCAACAGCGGCAACCTGCTGGTCGGCGACATCTCGCGCATCGAGATCCTGCGCGGCGCCCAATCGACCCTGTGGGGCAGCCAGGCCATCGGCGGCGTGGTCAACATCGTCACCGCCGAACCGACCGCGCCGTTCACCAGCTCGGCCGATGTCGAGGTCGGGGCGCGCAAGACCGGCTATGTCCGGGGCGGCGTCGGCGGCGCCACCGACAAGGTCGTCTGGCGCCTGGCCGGCGGCTACTACACGACCGACGGCTTCTCGACCTACAAGACCGGGACCGAAAAGGACGGCTACCAGAACGCCGGCGCCTCGGGCCGCGTGCGCGTCCAGCTGACCGACACCGTCTCGGCCGAGGTCCGTTCGGTCTATTCGCGCGGCAAGAACGACTTCGACGGCTTCGCCGGCGATAGCGCCGAATTCGGCCGCACCAAGGAGCTGGTCGTCTATAGCGGCCTGAACTTCGCCCTGCTGGACGGCCGCTTCAACAACCGCGTCGGCTACGCCTACACCGACACCGATCGCGCCAACTACAACCCGGCCCGCTTCGTGCCGATGACCTTCGACTCGGCCGGCAAGAACAAGCGCTGGGAATATCAGGGTGTGTTCGCGGTCACCGACACCTGGACCGCGTCGTTCGGCGCCGAGAGCGAGAGGTCGCGCATGCGGACCCGCTCGCCGACGGTCTCTCAGCCGCTGATCCCGTTCCGCTCGGGCAAGGTCGGCGTCGACAGCGTCTATGGCCAGCTGCAGGCCGAGGTGGTTCCGGGCCTGACCCTGACCGCCGGCCTGCGCTACGAGGACCACGACACCTACGGCTCACACACCCTGGGCCAGGCCTCGGCCGCCTGGGCGCTGAACGAGGGAAACACCGTCCTGCGCGCCAGCTTCGGCCAGGGCTTCCGCGCCCCGGGCCTCTATGAGCTCTACAGCGAGTACGGCAACCTCGCCCTGTCGCCGGAGGACTTCGACAGCTGGGACGCTGGGGTCGAGCAGCGCTTCCTGGGCGGCAAGGCCCGCGCCTCGGCCACCTGGTTCCATCGCGAAGCCGACAATGAGATCCGGTTCTTCTCATGCGTCTCGGCCGCCGATCCGCTGTGCGCCCCGGGCGGCTCGCCGCGCTTCGGCTACTACAACAACGTCCAGAAGACCAAGGCCCAGGGCCTCGAGCTGATCGGGGAGCTGAAGCCGGTCGACGGCCTGACCCTGACCGGCAACTACACCTATACCGACGCCGAATCCAATTCGGGCGCGAACAAGGGCAAGCAGCTGACCCGGCGGCCGAAAAACATGGCCAACCTGTCGGCGACCTATCGCTGGCCGGTGGGCCTGACCACCACGGTGGCGGCGCGCCATGTCGGCAAGACCTACAACAACGACGCCAATACCCAGGTGGTCGCCAGCTACACCACCGTCGACCTGCGGGCCGCCTATCCGCTGAAGGACGGGCTGGAAGTGTTCGGCCGGGTCGAGAACGCCTTCGACAAGGACTACCAGACCATCCTGAACTACGGGACGCCGGGTCGTGGGGCCTTCGTGGGCCTGCGGGCGCGGTTCTAGGTCCCGCCGTGGCGTCGATACCCATCATCGGCGCCTTCCGGCACGGCGGCCGTCTCCGCGAGGCGATGGCCGCCTATCCGGACGCGCCGCGTCCCTGGCTGGACCTCTCGACCGGGATCAATCCCGAGCCGTGGGCCGGCCAGCGGGCGCCGGCCGACGCCCTGCGGCGACTGCCGGATCCGGCGGCCTTGGCCGACCTCGAGGCCCTGGCCGCGCGGGCTTTCGGCGTCGAAGATGAGGCGCGCGTCGTGGCCGTCCCCGGGGCGGAGGCGGCGTTGCGGCTGCTGCCAGGCTTGCTGGGCGGCGCACGGGTCGCCCTGGCGACGCCGATCTATGGCGGCCATGCCGAGGCCTGGGCCGCGCGCGCGCCTACCTCGGTCTCGGCGTTGTCGGATCCTGCCGCCCGCGACGCGGACGTCCTGGTCCTGGTTAATCCAAACAATCCCGATGGTCGCCGGGTCTCGCGCCCGGACTTGGCCGCTTTGGCCGAGGCGCGTTCCGCTGCCGGGCGTTGGACCGTGGTCGACGAGTCCTTCGTCGAGGTCGCGCCCAAGCTCAGCGTGGCGGGCCTGGCCATCGAACGTCTGATCGTGCTGCGCTCGTTCGGCAAGTTCTATGGCTTGCCGGGGGTTCGGCTTGGATTTCTTATTGTTGACAATGTCTTGGCAAAACATCTTCGCGTTCTTCTCGGCGATTGGCCGCTGAACGCCGACGCCCTGGCGCTGGGCCTTGGCGCCTATGCCGACGATATCTGGCGCGCGACGGCGCGGGCCTGGCTCGCCGTTCAGGCCGCCGAAGTCGACGCCGTCTTGGCCGAAGCCGGGCTGAAGGTTGTCGGCGGCTGCGACCTGTTCCGCTGGGTCGAGGTTCCTGACGCCCACATGGTCTTCCAGCGGTTTTGCGAGCAAGGCGTGCTGACCCGGCCCTTCGCCGACCGAAGTGATCGACTTCGGATTGGCCTGCCTTCCCGAAATGATTTCAATCGCTTCCGTCAGGTATTTCAGGTGCTGAAATCATGACCGCGAGCCGGCGGGAGGTGGTGGGCGGCGCCCTGGCTCTGGTCGCGCAGGGGCCAGCGCTGGCCGTCCCGCGCCGGATCGTGTCGCTGAACAGCTGCCTGGACGCCATGCTCGTGCACCTGGCCGATCGCGGCCAGATCGCCGCGCTCAGCCACTATGCCCGCGAGCCGTACGGATCCACCGTCGCCGCCCAGGCCAAGACCCTGCCGTTCACCTGGGAGAGCGCCGAGGAGGTCATCGGGCTGCGACCGGATCTGGTCCTGGCCAGCCAGCACTCGGCCCTGGCCACCCGCAATGCGTTGAAGCGCCTGCATGTGCCGGTCCAGCGCTTCAAGGTTCCCAAATCCGTCGACGAGAGTCTCGGCCAAGTGCGCAGGCTGGCCGGCTTGATCGGCCATGCCGATCGCGGCGAAGCCCTGGTCGCCCGCATCGAGGCGGCGATCGCCGCGGCGACCCCCGCGCCAGGCGCGCGCCGGCTCAGCGCCCTGATCTACCAGCCCAACGGCTTCGCGGCCGGTCCCGGAACCCTGATCGACGAGGTGATGACCCGTGCCGGCTTCGACAACGTCGCCCGGCGCTACGGGCTCAAGACCTGGGGCAATGTCGGGCTGGAGAGGCTGTTGGCCGACCCGCCGCGGGTGCTGCTGGTCGGCGAGCCGGCGCCGGGCGCGYGCAGCTGGGCCGACCGGGTCATGACCCATCCGGCGCTGAAGTCGATCTCCGGCCGGATGCGGCAGGCGCGCCTGCCCGAAAAACTTCTCTATTGCGGCGGTCCGGTGCTGATCGAGACCGCCGCCGCCATGGCCCGAGCCCGCGCCCAGGCGCTGAAGGAGGGAGCATGAGATCCCGATCCCCGTTGATGGTCAGCGGCGTCCTGGCGGTGTTGCTGGTCGTCCTGTTCGGCCTCGGCCTTTGCGCCGGCCGCGTCTGGACGCCCTGGAGCGCTTGGACCTCGCACGGCGCCGATCCGCGCTGGGCCATCGTCTTCGGCCTGCGCTTGCCGCGCACGATCTTGGCGATCCTGGTCGGCGGCGCCCTGAGCCTAAGCGGCGCGGCGCTGCAGGGCTATACCCGCAACCCGCTGGCCGACCCGGCGGCGTTGGGCGTCTCGACGGCGGCGGCGCTGGGCGCGGTGCTGACGCTGTATCTGGGCGCGGCCGGCGAGGCGAGCTGGATCCTGCCGCTGGCCGCCATGGTTGGAGCCGGGATCGGAGTCGCCATTCTGCTCAGCCTGGCCGGGATCTCGTCCAGCATCGTCACCTTCCTGCTGGCCGGCTTTGTCATTCAGACCGTCTGCGGGGCCGCGATCGCCTTGGCCTTGAATCTGGCGCCGAACCCGTGGGCCGTGAACGAGATCGTCAACTGGCTGATGGGCTCACTGGCCGATCGCAGCGTCGAGGAGGTGCGGATCGCCGCGCCGGGCGTCCTTGTCGGCAGCGTGCTGTTGCTGACCCTGGGCCGCTCGCTGGACGCCCTGACCTTGGGCGAGCAGGGCGCAAAGTCACTGGGTGTCGAGCTCTCCCGCACCCGTCTGCTGATGGCGGTTGGCGTGGCGGTGGCGGTCGGTTCCAGCGTGGCCGTGACCGGCGTCATCAGCTTCGTTGGCCTGATCACCCCGCACCTGCTGCGGCCGGTTCTGGGATCGCGCCCCAGCGCGTTGCTCGCGCCGTCGTTCCTGGGCGGCGCGGCCCTGACCTTGGCGGCCGACATCCTGGTGCGGATGACCCCGGCCGCCAGTGAGGTCAAGCTCAGCGTCGCCATGGCGGCGCTGGGCGGGCCGTTCTTCCTGGCCATGCTGATCTCGATGCGTCGGAGGCTGGCATGAGTCTGGAACAGACCCTCCGCGCGGACGCCCTGGCGATCCGCCTCGGCGGCCGTCCGGTGCTGGGCGGGATCACCGCCGGCTTCAGCCGGGGCGAGCTGGTCGCGATCGTCGGCCCGAACGGCGCGGGCAAGTCGACCCTGCTGAGCTGCCTGGCCGGCCTGCTCAAGCCCGACACGGGCGCGACGCTGCTGGACGGCGCGCCGATCGCGGCGCTGCCGGGACGACAACGCGCACGGCGTCTGGCCTTCCTGGCGCAGACGCCCGAGATCGCCTGGGATGTCGATGTCCGCGCCTTCGTCGGCCTGGGACGGACCCCGCACCTGGGCGCGTTCGGGCCCAGCGCCGAGGACCAGGCGGCGATCCACGCGGCCATCGTCTCGGCCGGTCTGGAGGCCTTCGCCGAGCGTGCGGTCACGCGTCTGTCCGGCGGCGAGCGGGCTCGCGCCTTGATCGCCCGCGCCCTGGCCGGCGAGACCGACTGGCTGCTGGCCGACGAGCCGCTAACCGGCCTCGACCCCGGTCATGCGCTGGACGCCCTGGCCCTGTTTCGCCGCCTGGCCCACGACCAGGGCAAGGGCGTGATCATCACCCTGCACGACCTGAACCTGGCCGCGCGCTTCGCCGACCGGGTGCTGATCCTGAGCGAGGGCGCGCTGGTCATCGACGGTTCGCCCGAGGTCGCCCTGACGCCCGAGATCCTGTCGAAGGTCTATGGCGTCGCGGTGCGCCGCCACGCCGGCGAGGGCGGTCCGCTGATCGAAGTGCTCGGCCGTGTCGGCTAGTCCCTGGATCGTGCTCGGGGCCGCGCTACTGGACGCCGTCGTCGGCTATCCGGACGCGGCGCATCGGCGCATCCCGCATCCGGTGGCGTGGATCGGAGGACTGATTTCGGCGCTGGAGGCGGGGCTCAACCGCCCGACTTTGAGTGAGCTGGCGCGGCGCCTGCTGGGCGTGGCGACGCTGCTGGTCATCGTCGGCGTCAGCGGCGGGGCGGGTTGGGTCATCACGCGCTTCGGCGGGCCTTGGGTGGTCGCGATCGTCGGCGCCCTGGGCCTGGCGCAGCGGAGCCTGTTCGACCACGTCCGCGCGGTCGTCAAACCCTTGAGCGCGGGCGATCTCGCAAGCGCGCGGAGCGCCGTCGGCAAGATCGTCGGCCGTGACGTCGAGCGGCTCGACGCGGCCGGCGTCGCCACGGCGGCGATCGAGAGCCTGGCCGAGAGCTTCAACGACGGGGTGGTCGCCCCGATGTTCTGGTTCGTGGTTGGCGGCTTGCCGGGCCTGTTCGTCTACAAGGCGGTCAACACCGCCGACAGCCTGATCGGCCATCGCGAGCCGCGCTGGCGGTCGTTCGGCTGGGCCTCGGCGAGGGTCGACGACCTGCTGAACCTGATCCCGGCCCGACTGGCCGGCGCTCTCGTAGCCCTGGTGGGGCGAGGCGGCTGGCGGATCATGCTGCGCGACGCCGGCAAGCACGCCTCGCCGAACGCAGGCTGGCCCGAGGCGGCCATGGCCGGCGCGCTGGGCGTGCGGCTCGGCGGTCCCGCCTGGTACGACGGCGCGCCCTCCGAACGGCCCGCCCTGGGCGAAGGCCGGGAAGCCGCTCCGGCCGACCTGGCGCGGGCTCTGCGCGTCTATCTCCTTGCGTGCGCGGCGCTCTGGTTGATGTTGGCCCTGGGAGGACTGGCATGGCCGCGCTGATGATCCAGGGATGCGGGTCCGACGTCGGCAAGTCGGTGCTGGTGGCGGGGCTGTGCCGGCTGTTCGCCAATCGCGGCCTGACCGTCCGGCCGTTCAAGCCGCAGAACATGTCCAACAACGCCGCGGTCACCGCCGATGGCGGCGAGATCGGCCGCGCCCAGGCCCTGCAGGCGATCGCCTGTCGCACACCGCGGACGGTCGACATGAACCCGGTGCTGCTGAAGCCGCAGAGCGACGTCGGCGCCCAGCTGATCGTGCGCGGCCAGATGGCCGGAACTTGGAAGGCGCGCGGCTATCAGGAGCGCAAGGCGTCCCTGCTGGGCACGGTGGTCGAGAGCTTCCGCCGGCTGGAAGCGCAGAGCGACCTTGTCATTGTCGAAGGCGCCGGCAGCCCGGCCGAGATCAATCTTCGCGCCGGCGACATCGCCAATATGGGCTTCGCGCGGGCGGCCGACGTGCCGGTCGTGCTGGTCGGCGACATTGACCGAGGCCACGTGATCGCCGCCCTGGTCGGCGCTCATGTCGTCCTGGAGGAGGGCGACCGCGCCATGGTGCGCGGCTTCCTGATCAACAAGTTCCGGGGCGATCCGACCCTCTTCAAAGACGGCCGAGACGAGATCGTCCGCCGCACGGGTTGGGCCGACCTTGGCATGGCGCCGTGGCTGGCGGCGGCGCGGCGCCTGCCCGCCGAAGACGCCGTGGTGCTGGACCGTTTCGCGGGCCCGGGTGAGCGCAAGGTCCGCATCGTCGTGCCGATGCTGTCGCGGATCGCCAATTTCGACGAGTTCGACGCCCTGCGCGCCGAGCCGGAGGTGGAGTTCGCCTTCGTCCCGCCCGGAACGCCGCTGCCTGGAGACGCCGATCTGGTGATCCTGCCCGGGACCAAGGCGACCCTGGCGGACCTGGCGTTCCTGCGCGCCCAAGGCTGGGACATCGATTTGAAGGCTCACGTCCGGCGCGGCGGTCGCGTGCTGGGCGTCTGCGGCGGCTACCAGATGCTGGGCCGCCGCCTCTCGGACCCGGACGGGATCGAGGGCGCGCCGGAGACGACCGAAGGGCTAGGTCTGCTGGACGTCGAGACCGTGATGACCGGCGACAAGACCCTGCGCCCGGTCGGCGGACGGCTAGCCGAGGGCGCGCGGTTCGAGGGCTACGAGATGCACGTCGGCCGCACGACGGGCGCGGCGGCGGCGATGCTGACGTTCGACGACGGCGCCGACGACGGCGCGGTGTCCCCCGACGGCTTGGTCCGGGGCTGCTACGTCCACGGCCTGTTCGATCGCGGTGAGGCGAGGGCGGCTCTGCTGGCCGAGCTGGGCGCCCGCTCCGAAGGCGTTGATCAGGCCGTCCGCGTCGACCGCGCCCTGGACGAGATCGCTGCCATGCTTGAGCAGGCGTTCGACATTCCCGCGCTTGCGGCTTTGGCCGGACTGGAGACCTTCCGATGACCCTTCCGACCGTAACGGCCGTGGACCCGGCGCGCGTCGCGACGCTGCGCGCCCAGATCGACGGCAAGGCCAAGCCGCTCGGCGCCCTGGGGCGGATCGAGGATCTGGCCGTGCAGGTCGGCCTGATCGCGGACGGCCCGCCGCCCGCGCTCGACAAGGCGCTGCTGCTGGTCTTCGCGGGCGACCACGGCCTGACGGTCGAGGGCGTGTCGTCCTATCCGCCCAGCGTCACCCAGGCCATGGTCGCCACCTTCCTGGCCGGCCGGGCCAGCGCCAACGCCCTGGCCAAGGCGGTGGGCGCCGAGTTGCGCGTGGTCGACGCCGGCGTCGACGCCGATCTTCCGGCCCATCCCAACCTGCTGGCCGAGAAGGTCCGCCGCGGCACCCGCAACGCCGCCGTCGAGCCCGCCCTGACCGCCGATGAGGTCGCCGAGGCGCTGGCGCGCGGCGCGCGGATCGCTCAGGACGCCGCGCGTGAAGGCTTCGAGGTGCTGGCGCTCGGCGAGATGGGCATCGGCAACACCGCCTCGGCCGCGCTGATCATGCACCGCCTGGCGCCCGCGCCGCTGATCGAGTGTGTCGGGCGCGGCGCGGGTCACGACGACGAGGGCCTTGCCCGCAAGCTGGCGGTGCTCGAGCGGGCGGC
This sequence comes from Caulobacter sp. P4_E5, assembly GCF_056401555.1. Taxonomy (NCBI): domain Bacteria; kingdom Pseudomonadati; phylum Pseudomonadota; class Alphaproteobacteria; order Caulobacterales; family Caulobacteraceae; genus Caulobacter; species Caulobacter sp. P4_E5. The sequence goes on along the minus strand of NZ_JBFUJD010000083.1, from coordinate 9,240 downwards.
GTCACGGTCCGGGGCGGTCGAACCGGCGGCGGTGCTCGCCGAATTCGGCGGGCTGGAGATCGCGATGATGGCCGGGGCGGTGATCGGCGCGGCCGCCGCGCGCATTCCGGTGCTCGTCGATGGGTTCATCGTCTCGGCCGCGGCGCTGGCGGCGATCCGTCTGGTTCCCGAGACCAAGGCCTATTGCGTGTTCTGCCACCGCTCGGCCGAGCGCGGCCATCAGCGGATGCTGGAGTCGCTGGAGGTCGAACCCCTTCTGGACCTTGGTCTGCGGCTGGGCGAAGGGACCGGGGCCTTGCTGGCCCTGCCCATCGTCCGCGCGGCCTCGCGGTTGCTGAGCGATGTCGCCAGCCTCGACGACGTCCTGAACGGCCGGCTCTGAACGTGGGCTGGGCGCACCATCAGGTTCGGCTGCTGATCTGCGCGATCCAGTTTCTGACCCGTGTCCCGACGCCTTGGCTCGCGACCTTCGAGCCTGGCTGGATCACCCGGTCCGCGCGCTATTTTCCTTTGGTCGGACAGGGCGTCGGCGCGGCCAGCGCCCTCGTCCTCGTGCTGGCCGAGCGCGTCTGGAGCCCTCCGGTGGCGGCGGTGCTGGCCATCGCGGTTGGCGTGCTGATCACCGGAGCCTTTCACGAGGACGGCCTGGCCGACACGGCCGACGGCCTGGGCGGCGGCCAGACCGCCGAGCGCCGCCTGGAGATCATGAAGGACAGCCGGATCGGGACCTATGGCGCCTGCGCCCTGGTCCTGACCCTGGCGCTCAAGGCCGCCGTCCTGGCCATGACGCCGGTCGCGACGGCGGCCGTGATGCTGCTGAGCGCGCACGGCCTGGGCCGCGCCGCCGCCGTGGTGGTCATGCGGGCGACGCCCTACGCGCCGAGCGGCGAGGCGGGGAAGTGGAAACCCGTCCCCGATGGCGTTCAAACATCCGAAGTCCTGATCGCGCTGGTGATCGCGAGCTGGCCGCTGGCGCTGTTGCCGCTGGACGCGGCGCTCGCCGGCTTGGCCCTGGGTAGCGCGCTGACGGTCGCTCTGGCCTTGCTGGCCCGTCGCCTGATCGGCGGGCACACGGGCGATGTGCTGGGGGCGGTCGAGCAGGTGTTCGAGGTCGGGTTCCTGCTCGGCGCGGCGGCGCTGGCATGAGGCTGCTGGTCGGTCCGATCTCGGCCGTCCAGCGGCTGTTGAACGACCAGCGCGTCGACCACGTCCTGACCCTGGTCTCACCGGACGCCGAAGCGCCACAAGTCGCCGGGCCGCGCACCTTGCTGCGCTTCAACGACATCGTCGAGCCGAGGGCGGGTCTGGTCGCGCCGTCGCCGGAGCAGGTCGCGACGATCCTGGCGCTGCCCGAGCGCCTCGGCCGCGACCCCACCCTGCTGATCCACTGCCACGCCGGCGTCAGCCGCTCGACGGCGGCAGCCTACATGCTGGCGTGCGCGGTGCGGGCGGAGGGGGAGGAGCCGGCCCTGGCCGCTCGTTTGCGCGCGCTGTGCCCCGAGGCGACGCCGAACCCCCTGATGGTGGCGCTGGCTGACGAAAGGCTCGGACGCGGCGGGGCCATGGTCCGCGCGATCGCCGGCATAGGACGCGGCGCAGAGGCCTTCGAGGGAACGGTGATCGATTGGCGGTTGGACTAGGGGCAACGAAATAGTCGGGAAGTGTCAGTGTCATCCCGGCCGGAGGACCGCGTAGCGGGCCGCAGAGCCGGGACCCAGGGGCCGCTGCTCCGCGCTTGGCCCCTGGGTCCCGGACAGCCTCTGCGAGGCTTCCGGGATGACACAAATTTATAGCTTCAGGGCTCTAGTCGAGTGGCTGGACTACCGCTTGAGCGGGCTCATCGGCAGCTCGATCCGCACCAGCATCCACTTGAAGACCCCGCGTCGCTCGAGCACGAGACCAAATTCGCCGTGGTCGCCCTTCTTGTCGCGATAGGTCGCGCGGAAGTGGTTGAGGCCCTGATAGGCGTAGTGGGTCTCGGTGTCGGACTTGGCCTTCGGTTGGGGCTTGGGCTGCTCGACCGGCGGCGCGTCTCGGGACAGTTCGATCTTCGACGGCGCCCGGTTGGTGGCGACCATGTTGGCGATCGCGTCGGGCGTCGCATAGGCGTCGACCGCCTTGTCGACCACGCCGACCAGCAGCATCTGGCCGAAGGCGGCGAAGGGATTGTCCCGCAGCTCCGGATCCTCGGCGAACGACTTGGTCATCGCCGCCTTGAGCTGGCTCTTGAGGCTCTCGCGCACCGCCGGAAAATCGACGCCCTGCTCCAGCTTGTCGCGATCGCCGGCCTTGGCCGCCGCGTTCAGGCTCTGCAAGGCGAAGATCGGCGAGGCGAAATAGCCGGCGACGAGCAGCGCCAGGGCGAGGCCCAGGCCGATGGCCAGGATGCGGTTGGTACGAGTCATCAGGTTCTCCCGTCTCGATAGGGGCAGACGGGAGAACCAGGGTCAACCAGACGGCGTCGGCGGGYCGTCAGCCGGCGGACGGCCGCGAGGCGCGCAGGATCTCGGCCCAGACCGGAGGCCGCTTGCCCGTGCGCTTCACCAGATCGTCGCGCAGCGCCAGGTAGCGGCCGTCCAGCAGGCTGGCCAGGCTGTAGGTTCCCACCCCGTTGCCGACGTCCCAAGGATGGGGCGCGTATTCCGCCTGGCCCGAGGCGGCGCGGTCGCGGTCGAACTGGATCTTGGAATTGACGAACTCGATATGGATCTTCTCGCCCGTGGCGAAGGCCGCCAGCCAGTCCAGCGACTTGGGCAGGCTGGCGCCGGCCGGGCTCTTCCAGGCGAACCAGTCCTCGCCGTGGGCCTGGGCGGCGAGGGCGGCCATCATCAGCGGGTCGAGGTTGTAGGTGACGTAGTGCAGGGCGTCGCGCTCGTGGAAGTCGAACATCGAGCCGTCGGCGTACAGGTTGGCCGTGATCTGCTTGCGGAAAGCCTGGCGGGCGCGGTCGATAATCTTGGCGTCGCCGGTCTGGAAGGCGGCGATGGTCGCCAGCTTGACGCGGTGGCTTTGCCAATTGGTGTTGGCGTTCTTGGTTCCCGCGTCCATGGCGTCGAGATAGCCGACGGCCATCTTGCGCCAGAAGGCGTCGACCTTGGCGCGGATCGGGGCGGGCAGGTCGTCCTCGGTCAGGTCATAGGCCATGACCAGCGTGTCGAAGCCCGTCTCGTCGATCGGGTTGAACGAGATCTGGTAGACGTCGGCCCAGTTCTCCAGATAGCGGCCGGTCGCGTCCAGGAAGCGGCGGTCGCCGGTCAGGCGCCAGGCGATGGCGAAGTTGAGCACGATCGGCTGGTCTTCGCGGGCCTTGAGGCTGATCTCGCGAATGCCCTTGCCGGGCAGGGTGCCTTCGGTATGGGCGTGGGGAATGGCGCCGGGCGGGCGGTCCAGCGTCGCCGTGGCGCGGGAGACTGCCATCTCGGACAGGGCCGGGGCGACGGGGCCCTTGCCGAAGGTGGGCCCCAGCAATCCGTAGTCGGCCGCGTGCGACGCGGTTGCGACGGCGGTCAGGGCGCAGGCGGCGAGCCAAGCGGTTTTCAAAGAGGCCTCCCTAAGCTTTTTCGCCGGCGATACGGTTCCGGCGTTGATCGAAGATATCTGGCCAATAGTGACCCGTGTCAATTATTGGTCATGCCAATATGGAAATATTGGTCCGACCGAGCTTTGATGCCCTTTCAGCCCCGGATGGGAGCGGGCAGGGCGGAGGCTTGGCTGAATCGCTTGTGTTGCGGCATTTTCCTGACCATCTTCCCGCCCTTCGAGGGAGCCGCGCTTGACCACCAAGAGACCGACTATCGACGACGTCGCCCGGCTGTCGGGCGTGGCGCGCGTGACGGTGTCCCGGGTGCTGAACGGCGGCCCCAATGTGCGCGACGAGGTCCGGGCCCGCGTCATGCAGGCGGTCGAGGCGCTCGACTACAAGGTCAATCCGCAGGCCCGCAGCCTGGCGGGCGGCGCCAGCCGGCTGCTGGCCTTCGTGTTCGCGTCGGACCCCGAGAACGAGCCCAACTCGTACTACGAGTCCGCTCTGGAGCTGGGCGCGCTGCGCGCCTGCCTGGCCCTAGGCTATCAGGTTCTCGTCCAGAACGTCCCGCAGCAGACCCCTGACCGCCAGAAGCGGGTGCTGGACCTGATCACCACCCAGCGCTGCGAGGGACTGATCCTGTCGCCGCCCTACAGCGACGATGTTCCGCTGATCGAGGCGGCCCTGGCCCAGGGGTGCAAGGTCGTCACCGTCTCGCCTGGCGGCCCCGGGCGCGGCAAGGCTGATGGCGTGGGCGTCGACGACGAAGCCGGCGGCTACGACATGACCCGCGAGCTGCTGCGCCTGGGGCACCGCCGTTTCGGCTTCATCGCCGGCCTGGAGGGCCACCTTTCGGCCGACCGTCGCCTGAAAGGCTTCCAACGCGCGCTGGCCGAGCAGGGGCTAGGGGAGGCGGACTGCGTCGTGCTGCGCGGCGACTTCACGTTCCGCTCGGGCACGCACCTGGCGCCGCGACTGCTGGACCACCCGCTGCGGCCGACCGCCCTGGTCTGCGCCAATGACGACATGGCCGCCGGCGTCCTGTCGGCCGCTCACGCCCGGGGCTTGAGCATTCCCCAGGACCTGTCGATCACCGGCTTCGACGACGCCCCGGTCGCCGCCATCGTCTGGCCGCCGCTGACCACGGTGCATCAGCCCGTCAAGGTCCTGGGCCAGCGCGCCGTCGAGATGCTGGTGGCCCGCCTGACCGGCGCGAACCTCGCGCCAGAACCGGTGTTTCTGGAGCTGGAGCACGCCGTGGTGTCGCGGCAGACGACGGCGGCGATCTAGATCCACTGGCGCTGACTTTCTTTCGTTCTTGACAACGTTGTCGCCTATGCCGCTTATTGGAAGCGCTTCCAACGCCGCCCAGGCGCGTTGATTCACGACAAGAACAAGAAATTCACCGCCGTGGGCGGGAGTTCAGAGGGGAGAGCTGCATGCGAAACCGCACGACGAGCGGACGTCCGTCCATCCAGGGATTCTACGCCACGGCTTCGGCCGCCGCGATCACGGTCGCCCTGGCCGGTCCAGGCGCGGCCTGGGCCCAGTCGGCCGATCCGGCGCCGAAGACCGACGACACGGTCGAAGCGATCGTGGTCACCGGCATCCGCGCCGGCATCCAGAACTCGATCAACATCAAGAAGAACGAAACCTCGATCGTCGAGGCCGTGTCGGCCGAGGACATCGGCAAGCTGCCGGACGTGTCGATCGCCGAGTCGATCGCCCGTCTTCCTGGGCTGGCCGCACAGCGCGTCAACGGCCGCGCCCAGGTGATCTCGATCCGGGGCCTGGCGCCGGACTTCACCACCACGCTGCTGAACGGCCGCCAGCAGGCCAGCTCGGGCGACAACCGCGCGGTCGAGTTCGACCAGTATCCGTCGGAACTGCTGTCCAGCGTCGTGATCTACAAGACCCCGGACGCCCAGGTGTCGGGCATGGGCCTGTCGGGCACCGCCGACCTGCGCACCGTGCGCCCGCTGACCTATGGCAAGCGCGCCCTGGCCCTCAACCTTCGCGGCGAGAAGACGTCCGGCGAGAAGCTGAACGATGACTCGCACAATGTCGGCGGCCGCTTCAGCGCCAGCTATATCAACCAATTCGCCGACGACACGATCGGCGTGGCCATCGGCTACGCGCACCTGGATTCACCGTCGCAGGTGAAACACTACAAGGCCTATGGCTATGAGGCCTTCCCGGCCGACTCGACGACGCCGGACAGCGCCGACGGCGCCCTGATGCTGAATGGCCAGGAGATCTTCGCCACCTCGCGCAACAACAAGCGCGACGCGGTCATCGGCATCTTCGAGTACCAGCCGAACGATCGGATCCACTCGACGCTGGACCTGTACTACTCGACCTTCAAACAGAAGGAGACGACGCGCGGCGCCCAGTGGTTCTCGAACCCGTTCGCCGACAGCGCCACCTTTACCGGGGTCACCACCGAGGACCTGGGCGGCTCGAAGTTCGCCTCCGGCGGCACGCTGAACCACGGCGTCCCGCAGCTGCGCAACGACTACAACACCCGCATGGACCAGCTGTTCTCGGCCGGGCTGAACAACGAGTTCCAACTCGGCGAGAAGACCAAGCTGGTCGCCGACCTGTCCTATTCGTCCAACAAGCGGAAGGAGCAGATCATGGAGACGTACGCGGGCTATGGCCGCGGCGTCGGTGGCGTGACCGGCGCCACGCCGGATGTGGGCCGCACCTATGACACGATCGGTTTCAAGGTCGCAGACGACGGCTTCTCGCAATACGACGAAGGCCTGAACTACGCCGACGCCAGCAAGGTCACCCTGGGCGACCGCGCGCCGTGGGGCGGCTGGGGGCACGACGGATCCATCCGCTTCCCGCACGTCAAGGAAGACGTCAAGGCGGTCGACATCCGCCTCGAGCACGAGATGGACGGCTTCGTCACCCAGCTGTCGGCCGGTGTGAACTACACCAAGCGCGACAAGGGCAAGACGGTCTCGGACAACGACCTGTTCCTGAAGAACGGCCGCCAGCAGGTCTATGTCGACGCGGCCGATCTGGTCGATCCGACCCAGCTGGGCTTCGCCGGCTTCGGCGGCGTGCTCAGCGTCAAGATCGGCGACGTCTGGAAGAAGTACTACAACTCAGCGCCGATCCTCGACGCCAACTACTACGACAAGAACTGGGACATCACCGAGGAGGTCACGACCTTCTTCGGGCGGGCCAACTTCCAGGCCGGCGACCTGCGCGGCAACCTTGGCGTCCAGGTCGTCAAGCAGTCGCAGGAATCGAGCGGCGTCGTGATCAACGGCCTGGCCTCCGGCCAGCCGATCGTGCCAACCAAGATCAACGCCAAGGACAGCTATACCGACGTCCTGCCCAGCCTGAACCTGATCTACGACTTGGGCGGCGGCCATCGCCTGCGCTTCGCCCTGTCCAAGACCATGGCCCGTCCGCGCATGGACGACATGCGGGCCAATGTCACCCCGGGCTTCAACTCGCTGGTCTGCTCCAGCCAGCCCTGCGGTCCCGGCACCACCGTGAACCCATGGTCGGCCTCGGGCGGCAACCCGCACCTGCGTCCGTGGGAGGCCAAGGCCGCCGACCTGGCCTATGAATGGTACGTCAGCCCCGCGACCTATCTGTCGGTGGCCGGCTTCTACAAGAAGCTCGACACCTACATTTACCAGCAGACCGGCGTGTTCGATTTCACCGGCATCCCGATCCCGGTCGGGGCCAGCATCCCGGCCGGCACGACGATCAATCCGATGGGCCAGATGACCCTGCCGGCCAATGGCAACGGCGGCACGGTCAAGGGCCTGGAATTCAGCGGCGCGGTCGAGTTCGGTCAGTTCGCCGACCTGCTGAAGGGCTTCGGCCTCCAGGGCAGCCTGTCGCTGACCAAGTCCAATCTGAACCCGACCACCAACACCGATCCCAAGGCCAAGGTCCGCATCCCCGGCCTGTCGGGCACGGTCTACAACCTCACCGGCTACTACGAGCGCGGTGGGTTCCAGGCGCGGATCAGCCAGCGCTACCGCTCGGCCTTCAAGGGCGAGGTGGTGCAGCTTTACGCCACGCGCGGCTTCACCGAGATCCTCGCCGACAAGCAGGTCGACGCCCAGATCGGCTACACGTTCGAGGAAGGCCCGATGAAGAACCTGGGCGTTCTGCTGCAGGTCAACAACCTGACCAACTCGCCGTACCGCACTCGCCTGGGTCTCGACGCCGGCGGCACGCAGACCAGCAACGGCGCCACCCTGCCGGAAACCTACGAGAAGTACGGCCGGCAATTCCTGTTCGGCGTGAACTATCGGTTCTAATCAGAGGATCAGGGCCGGTCGCTCTCCAGGGCGGCCGGCCCGTCCGACAAGAACCAAGGAGGCGAGGCCTAGGCCTCGACCTTCCGCTCAACGGGAGGCGGGTGGTTGCAACCGCTCAAGAAGATATTGATCGCCGGCGGCGGCTCCGCCGGATGGATGACGGCGGCGCTGTGCTCGCGTCTGTTCCAGGGCCTGTACGAGATCATCCTCGTCGAGTCCGAGGAGATCGGCACGGTCGGGGTGGGCGAGGCGACCATCCCCGCCATCAAGAAATTCAACGAGCTACTGGGCCTCGACGAGGACGACTTCCTGCGCAAGACGCAGGGGACGTTCAAGCTGGGCATCCAGTTCAACAACTGGTGGCGCAAGGGCGAAAGCTATCTGCACGGTTTCGGCGTCATCGGCCAGGACCTGGGCTGGCTGCGCAGCCATCAGTACTGGCTGCGGATGCGCGAGCTGGGCCAGGCCCCGGCCTTCGACAATCTCGCGATCAACAACGCTATGGCGCTGCAGGACAAGTTCATGCGCGCGCGGGCGGACATGAGCGAGTCGCCGATCGGCCACATCGCCCACGCCTTCCATTTCGACGCCGGGCTCTACGCCAAGCATCTGAGCACCTACGCCCAGGCGCGCGGCGTGACGCGGCGTGAGGGCAAGATCGTCGACGTCGCTCTGCGGTCCGATGACGGCTTCGTCCAGTCGGTGACCATGGACGACGGAGAGGTGATCGCCGCCGACTTCTTCGTCGACTGCTCGGGCTTCCGCGGCCTGATCATCGAACAGGCGCTGAAGACCGGCTACGAGGACTGGACGCACTGGCTGCCCTGCGATCGGGCCATCGCCGTGCCCAGCGAGCGGTCGGAGCACTTCACCCCCTATACCCGCTCGACGGCGCACGACGCCGGCTGGCAGTGGCGGATCCCGCTGCAGCACCGCACCGGCAACGGCCACGTCTATTCCAGCCAGTACATTGACGACGACGAGGCCGAGCGCGTCCTGCTCTCGAACCTGGACGGCGCCCAGCGGGCCAATCCGCTGCGCCTGCGCTTCACGACCGGCAAGCGCAAGAAGATCTGGAACAAGAACTGCGTCGCCGTGGGCCTGGCCAGCGGCTTCATGGAGCCGCTGGAGTCGACCAGCCTGCACCTGATCCAGTCGGCCGTGATCCGCATGGTGCGTCTGTTGCCCGACGCCGGTTTCGATCAGGCCACGATCGACGAGTTCAACCGCCAGAGCGACTTCGAATACGAGCGCATCCGCGACTTCATCATCCTGCACTACAAGGCCACCGAGCGCGACGACACGCCGTTCTGGCGTTCCTGCCGCGACATGGAGGTCCCCGCGACCTTGCAGCGGAAGATGGATCTCTTCCGCGCCAATGGCCGGGTGTTCCGCGAGGACGACGAGCTCTTCACCGAGGAG